>CAXNGA010000023.1:0-10818 GCA_964201375.1 Kaistiaceae bacterium | reverse complement strand
TCGAAATCGAGCCTCAGACTTCCGTGTTTCGATTCACCCGCCGGGTCCGCCATCGCTACCTCGCGCCAGCCAGCCTAAGATACTGCTCACCTTAGCTGAATCGCGCCAGAGGCGCCGCAAATCGGCGAGTTATCTGGGGAATACGGGTTTAAAGTCCGGGGAGAGCGTCGGGCGGCAAGCGGAAATTGCAGGGGCGCCTTCGTGCGGCACGGCGCGTGCATCGGCGGAATGGCAAGCGGGACGAGCTTTGTGAATAGAATCTTCGACACTTCGTCGTACATTCTCGGCGGCACCGACCGCGAGCTCGACCGCCTGATTCGGCAGGCGGCGCTCTTTTCGGACTTCACCGCGGACGTCTTCCGCAAGGCCGGCATCGGCCGGGGCATGCGTGTCCTCGACGTCGGCTGCGGCGTCGGCGACGTGGCGATGATCGCCGCCGAACTCGTCGGCCCGGAAGGAAGCGTGGTGGCGGTCGACCGTTCGGCCGCCGCGCTCGACATCGCCCGAGCCCGCGTGGAGCGCGCGGGGCTGGCGCAGATTCGCTTCGAGGAAGCCGACCTTCACGATGTCGTCGAACAGGGCTTCGACGCGGTCATCGGCCGGTTCATTCTCATCCACCTGGCCGACCCCGCCGCAGCACTGCGGGCCCTTGCCCGGCGTCTTCGGCCGGGCGGCGTCCTTGCGTTCGTCGAGATGGACATCGGCGTAGCGAACGCTGTGCCGCACACGGCGCTCTTCGCGCGCGCGATCGACCTCATATCGACGGTGTACCGCCAGGGCGGCATGAAGCCCGACATGGGCTCTCGCCTCTTCGCCGAGTTCCGCGCCGCGGGACTCGAGCCGGCGATCACCGGCGGCTGCCGCGTCGAGGCGGGGCCGGAGTCGCACGCCTACGAGTACCTGGCCGATTCACTGCGCAGCTTCCTGCCGAGCATGATCGAGCACGGCCTTACCACCGAGGCCGAGCTCGATGTCGAGACCCTGGCTGCCCGGCTCCGGGCGGAATCGCTCGCCCACGACATATGCTTCATCTTCCCGTTGACCGTCGGTGCCTGGGCCCGCGCGGGATAGCGCCCGTTCTCGCGGCGTTCGCGCCGGAGGCCGCGACCGGGATGAGGCGGCCCCCTCGCCGGCCGATCCCGGTGTCCTTCCCCTTCTCGCCACGAAGGCAATTTCTTCCGCACCTGCCTACTCTTGGCCGCTCCTTGACGCGGGCACTGCCCCCGCCACTGTCGGCAACGGGGCGCGAGGGAGCGATTCGGCAATGAAGATCAGAACCTTCGCGCTCGCTGCACTGGTCGCCATGCTGGCGCCGGCGGCGTTCGCCCAGACCTGCCAGAACGACCCGTCGCAGTTTCCCGCATGGCTCGACGCCTTCCGCGCCGAAGCACGGGCGGCGGGCGTTTCCACCGGCGCCCTCGCCGCCCTCGACGGCGTCCGCTTCGAGCAGGGAATCGTCAATCGCGACCGGGCGCAGGGCGTCTTCGCGCAGACCTTCGTCGAGTTCTCCGACCGCATGGTGAACTCCTACCGGCTCGAGCAGGGTGCGCGCCTGATCCGCGACAACGCCGCCCTCTTCGCCCGGATCGAGCAGGAGTTCGGCGTCCCGGCGCCGGTGATCGTCGCCTTCTGGGCGCTGGAGACCGATTTCGGCGCCAATACCGGCGATTCCCCCGTGATCGCCTCGATCGCCACGCTCGCCTTCGACTGCCGGCGGCCGGCGGAGTTCCGGCCACATCTTCTCGACGCGCTGCGCCTCATCGACCGCGGCGACCTCCTGCCTTCCGAAATGGTCGGCGCCTGGGCAGGCGAACTCGGCCAGACCCAGTTCCAGCCGAGCGACTACCTTGCAGCCGGCGTCGACTATGACGGCGACGGCAGGGTGCACCTGATCCGCTCCGTGCCCGACGTGCTGGCCTCCACGGCAAACCTCCTGCGCCAGCACGGCTGGCGCGCGGGTGAGCCCTGGCTCGAGGAGGTTCGCGTTCCCGCTTCGATGCCGTGGGACCGCGCCGACGTCTCGATCCAGCATGCGGTTGCAGAATGGGCCGGCTGGGGCGTGACCCGCCGCGACGGATCCGCGCTGCAGCAGAGCCGCGCGCCGGCCTCGCTGGTGCTGCCGATGGGCCGGAACGGCCCGGCCTTCCTCGCCTATGCCAATTTCCAGGTCTACCTCGAATGGAACCGGAGCCTGGTCTACTCGACGACGGCGGCCTACCTCGCGACCCGGCTTGCCGGCGCGCCGCGGGTCGATCCGCGCGGCCCCGTCGCCTCCCTGTCGATCGACCAGGCGCGCCAGCTCCAGACGATCCTCGCCGGCCAGGGATACGATGTCGGCCGCATCGACGGCATCATCGGCCTCCAGACCCGCGCCGCGGTGCGGTCGGTGCAGGACCAATTCGGCCTCCCCGCCGACGGTTACCCGACCGCCGACCTCCTTGCCCGCCTCACCGGTGGCGTTGAGGCGACCACGCTCTCCGCCGAGGAGGCGCGCGAACTGCAGACCCTCCTCCTTCGCCAGGGATTCGACATCGGTGCCGTCGACGGCGTCATCGGTTCGCGCACGCGCGCTGCGCTCATGGAAATGCAGCGCCGCTACGGCCTGCCCCCAGACGGCGTCGCCGACGCGGACTTCCTCGCAAGGCTCCGGGCGCTCTAGCCGCGCCGCCGTTGCCGAGGGTTTGGCGAAACGCAAGGCTGCGCTAGAAGAGCGGTTCGGTCCGCTGCCGCGGACGCGGAGTTACTGCCATGCCCATCGATCTGAAGACGATCGTGACCCACGATTCCTCCGACAGCTGCGTGGCCTGCCGCGCGCAGGACGTAGCAGCGCAGGTGCTCGTGCCGGCCGCCGAGGCGTGGGAATCCTCGCACGGGCTGCCGCGCTACTCGGTAGCGCTGCACGGCGCGGCCGAACTGCTCGGCCGGCTGCTCCAGGCCGGCGTCGATCGCGAGGAACTGGACCACGCGCTCACCACGCTGCTGGACGACATCGAGGCCCAGCTGAGCGAGGACGCCACGATCGGACCGACCCAGGGAACGGCCTGAGGCTCGACCTGCGATGCAGTTCCTGACGAGCCCGCAGGTCCTGCCGATCCTGCTCCTCGTGGTGTCGAACGTCTTCATGACGGCGGCGTGGTACTGGCACCTCCGGTTCACCAGCTTCCCGATCGCCGGGGTCATCGCGATCAGCTGGGGCCTGGCGCTGATCGAGTACTGCTTTGCCGTGCCGGCGAACCGGATCGGCTACCAGGCCTACAGCGCGGCCGAACTCAAGACGATCCAGGAGGTCATCACCCTCTCGATCTTCGTCATCTTCTCGATCGTCTACCTGAAGGAGCCGCCGACCTGGAACCAGCTCGTCGGCTTCGTCTTCATCGGCATCGGGGCGGCATTCATCTTCAAGAACACCGGCGCCGCGCACTAACGCGACGGGAATCCGGTCACCCGAAGGCTAGCCCCCGAACAGGCGGCGGAAGAAGCCGGGCTGCTGCTGTTGCTGGATCGGCGGCTGAACCACGCCCGTGGGCGGCAGAACCACCTGGCCGTTGCCCACCTGGCCGGGCGGCACCGGCGGCTGCACGACGCCGTTGGGGCCGACGGGGCCATACTGCGGATAGGTCTGCGCGCCGGCGGGAGCCGCGCCCTGGACCGCCGTCGGGTCGTAGCGCGGATCCTGGATCGGATTGTAGCGGTCGACGACGCCCGCGGGCTGCTGGAGCGTGACGGCCCCCGCAGGTGCAATGCCGGCCGGAGCGGCGCCGGGCGCCTGAACCTGGTAGGTCTGGCCGTTGAGGCCCTGCTGGTACCAGCGACCGTCGAGCGCCTGGTAAGGCTGGCCGGCAACGCCGCCGGGCACGCCACCGCCATTGATGACGTCGAGGATGGTCTGCGGCGGCACCGCGTTCGGGTCGTAGCCGTTGGCGTTCCGGTAGAGGTAGTTCCCCGGCAGCGGGTTCGGCGTCACGCCCGCATGGGCCTGGTTCATGTACACGCCGAAGATCGCCGACGGCAGGTTGCCGCCCGTGGCACGGATGGTGGGCGTGTTGTCGTCGTTGCCGACCCAGACTCCGGTGACGAGGTGCGAGGTGAAGCCGATGAACCACGCATCGCGGAATTCCTGGCTGGTGCCGGTCTTGCCGGCGGCGTCCCAGCCATCGATGACCGCGCCCCGGCCGGTGCCGGACTGCAGGGTCTCGCGCATCATCGAGTTCATCATGCCGACATACCGGATGTCGACGGCCTGGCCAGGACCTCCGCCCGTGCGCTGGTAGAGGATGTCGCCGTCCTCCGACGTGATGCGGCGGATGACGTAGGGGAGGACGCCGTTGCCGCCATTGGCGAGCGCGGCGTAGGCACCGGTCATCTCCAGCACCGAAACCTCGGACGTGCCGAGCGCGATCGACGGGTTCGGCTCGAGCGGCGTCGTGATGCCGAGGCGGCGCGCGGTGGCGACGACCGCAGCAGCACCGACTTCCTGCGTCAGCTGCACCGAGACGGTGTTGAGCGACAGCGCCAGCGCGCGCTGGAGCGAGACCGGGCCGAGATACTCGTTGGAGTAATTCTGCGGCGACCAGCCGTTGATTGTCACGGGCTGGTCGATGCGCACCGTTTCCGGCACCAGGCCATGCTCGAGCGCGGTGAGGTAGACGAACGGCTTGAACGAGGATCCCGGCTGCCGCCGCGCATTGACGGCGCGGTTGAACTGGCTCGCCGTGTAGTCGCGCCCGCCGACGAGGGCGCGCACGGCGCCGTCCGGGCTCATGGAGATGAGGGCCGCCTGGGTCACGTTCATCGCCTCGCCCTGTTCGGCGAGCCGCGCCTCGACCGCGTTCGCCGCCATTTCCTGAAGGCGCGGGTCGATCGTGGTGTCGATGATGATGTCGCCGCGGACGGTGCCGACGAAGTCCGGCACCAGATCGGCGACCCAGTCGGCGATGTAGGAGCCGCTGGTGCTCGCCCGCGAGACGGCCATGACGACGCCCTCGCGGGCGAGATCGGCCTCGCGCTGCGTGACGTAGCCCTCCTGGACCATCGCGCGGAGGACGAGGCGCTGCCGCTCGCGCGCCGCTTCCGGATTCGTGTCGGGCGCATAGCGGGCGGGCGCCGGGAGGATGCCGGCAAGAGTCGAGGCCTCCGCGAGCGTTAGCTGCGTCGCCGGCTTGCCGAAATAGCGCCGCGCCGCGGCATCGATGCCGGTGGCGCCGGCGCCGAAATAGACGCGGTTGAGGTACATCTCGAGGATGTCGGCCTTCGAGTACTGCACCTCGAGCCAGACGGCGAGGATCGCCTCCTGGATCTTGCGCTCGGAGGTCCTCTCGGTCGTCAGGAAGAGCGTGCGGGCAAGCTGCTGGGTGATCGTCGAGGCGCCTGCCGGACGCGCGTCGCCCGTCACCACGTCGATGAGAACGCGGCCGAGGCGGATCGGATCGACGCCCGGATGGCCGTAGAAGCGCCGGTCCTCGGCGGCGATGATCGCCTGCGGGACGTAGTCCGGCAGCTCCTCTAGCGTGACGTTCTCGCCGCCCGTGTCACCGCGGTTGGCGATCAGCGTGCCGTCGGATGCGAGGATCCGGTAGTTCGGCGGCCGTTCCGGAACCGCCCAGGTGGTGATGTTCGGCAGCTTGGAGGCGTAGTAGCCGAGCACCGCCATGCCGCCGAGGAAGAGCACGGCGGCAATGAGCAGGAACCAGCGGAAGGCGCGCCGGAGGAAGCCGGGCTTCCGCTTCTTCGGGCCACGCGTGCGGTGGGTACGGCCGTCCGGCTCGATGACCTCGACGACGCGCGCGCGCGATGCGGCGCTGCGGCGGGGACGCGGCGAGCCGCCGGGGCGATCCGCCTCGTCGAGGCCGATGTCGAGATCGCCCGCGCGGCGGCTGGCCTTCCCGCGGAGGGCCGGCTCGATCCGTTCGACGCGGCGCCGGTTCCTGGCCATGAAGTCCGTTGTGCGAGTTCCGCGCGGCACGAGCTGCCCCACCGGGATGCTGGTGAACGCTAAATGCGGCCGTTTAACGTGTCGTTAAGGACGGAAGCGCGGCGGGAATGTGGTGTGTCCGCCGCATCGCTTTCCAGCCCTTAACCCTGTCCGGTCAGGCGACCGCCGACATGGCCTTCGCCGCGGGCGCGAGAGCTTCCCGGAGCCGCTCGGACGTAACGGGCTTCTGGGCGAAATCGTCGAAACCCGCCTCCGTCGCGAGTTCGCGGCTCGCCGGTCTTCCATCGGCGGTGACGGCGATCAGCCGCGCCCGGAAGGACCCGCCAGCCTCCGCCGCGCGCACCGCGCGGGCGACATCGAGGCCACTGAGGCCCGGCAGGTGGACGTCGAGGAGGATCGCATCGAAGTCTTCCGCACGCGCAGCCGCCAGCGCCGCATCGCCGTCGGTGGCCTCGGTCACCTCGTGGCCGAGGCGCACCAGGAGCGAGCGGAGGAGGAGCGCGTTGATCTCGTCGTCCTCGGCGAGCAGCACTTTCAGGCCCGACGCCATCCGCCGCGGCGCCGGCAGAATGGTGCGCCGGTCGCCGGGGTCGGCGCCGAAGCCGCTGTCGCCTGCGGCAAGCAGCGCGGCGATGCGGAGGAGCGAAGCCTTTCGCACCGGGCGCACGAGGTAGGCGTCGAAGCCCGCGCCGCGCAGCTCCGCCTCGGGCTGGCGCCGGGCGGGGGGAACGAGGATCGCGGCATGGAGCCGGCGCCCGGCCGCGAGGCGGATGGTGGCGAGCGCCGCCGCAGCGTCGGCGACCGCGCGCGGATCGACGAGGACGAAATCGTAGGGCTCGCCGGCCGCCATCGCCGCGCCCGCAAGGGCAGCGGCATCCGCTGCGGTGGCGGTCGGCCGCAGCGCTGCGCCGGCTTCGGCAAGCTGGCGGGCCACCGCCTCCGGCGCCAGGCCGGACGGCGCGAGCATGAGGCCCCTGCGGCCCGCAAGGCCGGGCTCTACAACGGCTGGCGCCGCGACCGCCTCTGCCGGGAGGCCGAAGGCGAAGGCCGCGCCGCCACCTGGCCGGTCGGCGACGGCAATGTCGCCGCCCATGCCGCGGACGATCCGGCGCGAGATCGAAAGGCCGAGCCCCGAGCCGCGGCGCACCGGATCGGTCGCAACGGGCGAGAACTCCGCGAAGATCGTCTCCACTGCGCCGGCAGGAATGCCCGGGCCGGTATCCTCGACCGCGAAACGGAGCCCGCCGGGCGCCGTGCCGATCCTGAGCGCAACGCCGCCGCGGTCGGTGAACTTCACCGCATTGGCCACCAGGTTGATGAGCACCTGGCGAAGGCGCGGGCCATCGAGAAGGGCAATCGCCGGAACGTCGGCGGCGACATCGGCCGAAAGGTCGATGTCCTTCGCCTCGGCGCGGGTGGCGAACAGCTCCACGACCTCCTCGGCAAGGCGCGTGACCGGCGTCGGCTGCGGATTGAGAACAAAGCGGCCCGCCTCGATCTTGGCGAAGTCGAGCATGTCGTCGACGAGGCCGAGCATCAATTCGCCGGAGGTCTTCACGGCACGGGCGAACGTCTCCTGTTCGGGCGACAGCGGCGTATCGAGGAGGACGGTCGACAGGCCCAGGACGCCCGATAGCGGCGTCCGCAGCTCATGGCTGACCGTGGCGAGGAAGCGCGACTTTGCCTCGCTCGCCGCCTCGGCTCTTCGGCGGCCGTCGGCGGTCCGGCGGAAATGCTCGGCTATGTCCGACATCTCCCAGCGCCGGTCGGCTTCGCGCTCGCTCTCCGGCAGGAGGTCCTCGGCGAAATCGCGCGCGGCGGCCCACGTCCACAGGAAGGCCATCAGTCCGGCGCCGGAGAAGACGCCGAGGAAGGCCCCGGCGATGGCGTAGTCCGGCAGGAGAAGGACGAGAGCAACCGGCGGCACTCCGGCGGCGATGAGGGCGAGCGCGATGAAGGCCCCGCGCGCGAAACGCGCGGACCGTTCGGATCTCGCTCTTTCAGTCTGCGCCACGGCGGCGGACCCCCTCTCCCGCATTGCGGGCACGGCAGCATGCGCGCTCAGCCTTTCGATTTGCTTGATGGCGTCGCGGCCTCGGGAACGAGGTCGGCGACGACGGCACTGATCCGCGCGGCGTTGGCGCCGGGGGCAGTTTCGACGGGAAGGCCCGGAAGGGCGCGGGTCCCCGGTCCAGCATCGACCGGAACTGAACGACCCAGCCGGTCAGGCGGCCTGGGCGGAGCGGCCCTGCTGGCCATACACGCGGAAACTGAGCGCCTCGGCGAGGTGGATTCGGCCGACACGCGGCACGGCGTCGAGGTCGGCGATCGTCCGCGCCACCTTCAGGACACGATGATAGGCGCGCGCCGAGAGCCGCATCTTCTCCGCGGCATCGCGGAGCAGGGCCAGTGCGCCCGCGTCGGCCGAGGCGACCTCGTCGAGCAGCGATGGAGGGCAGGCGGCATTGGTGAGGATTTCGGGCACGCTGAGCGCCTGGAAGCGGGCGGACTGGCGCTCGCGAGCGGCGGCGACGCGGGCCGCGACAGCGGCGCTCGTCTCTGCCGCGCGGGGCGCGATGAGGTCGATGGCGGTGACGGCGGGCACCTCGATGCGAAGGTCGATCCGGTCGAGGAACGGGCCCGACAGGCGCGCCTGATAGTCCGCCGCGCAGCGAAGGCCGCGGGCGCATGTCATGCCGGGTTCACCGGCAAGGCCGCAGCGGCAGGGGTTCATCGCGGCGATGAGCTGGAAGCGCGCCGGATAGGTGACGCGGCTGTTGGCGCGGGCGATGGCGACCTCGCCGATCTCGAGCGGCTGGCGGAGCGCGTCGATCACCTGCGGCACGAACTCGGGCAACTCGTCGAGGAAGAGGACACCATTGTGGGCGAGCGACACCTCGCCGGGGCGGACCCGCAGGCCGCCGCCGACCAGAGCGGCCATGGACGCCGAATGATGCGGCGCGCGGAACGGCCGCCGCGTCGACAGCCGGCCTTCGGCGAGTTCGCCCGCGATCGAGGCGATCATCGACACGTCGAGGAGTTCGCGCGGCGAGAGCGGTGGCAGGATCGACGGCAGCCGCGAGGCCATCATCGACTTTCCAGCACCGGGCGGGCCGACGAACAGGAGATTGTGGCCGCCGGCAGCCGCCACCTCGAGGGCGCGCTTCGCCGTCTCCTGCCCCTTGATCTCGGCAAGGTCGGGCAGTGTCCCCGGAGGCGCTGCGATCATCGGCTCGGGCCGGGCGAGTAGCTGGGTGCCCTTGAAGTGGTTCGCGACCGCTATCAGCGACCGGGGCGCCACGATGTCCATCTCCCGGCTCGCCCACGCCGCCTCTGGTCCGGACGCCGCCGGGCAGATCAGGCCACGGCCGAGGCCGTTGGCGGCAATGGCCGCCGGCAGCACCCCGGCCACCGGCGCGATCGTGCCGTCGAGCGACAGTTCGCCGAGGACGACGTAGTCCTCCAGCCGCGCCGCCGGCAGCGCACCGATGGCGGCCATGAGGCCCAGCGCGATCGGCAGGTCGTAGTGACTGCCTTCCTTCGGCAGGTCGGCCGGCGCGAGATTGACGATGATCCGCTTCGGCGGCAGCGACAGGCCGCTGGCGTGGAGCGCCGCCCGCACCCGCTCGCGGCTCTCGGCCACGGCCTTGTCGGCGAGCCCGACGATGCCAAAGAACGGATTGCCCGGCGCGATCTGCACCTGCACATCCACCGGCACCGCATCGATGCCGTGGAAGGCGACCGTCGTGACGTGACTGACCATCGGCTGCGACCCTCGACCCGGAAGCAGCATCGCAGCCTGCGCGCCGTCCGTCAAGAACAGGACGTGAACAGACGCCGCCGGGCAGCCTTCCGGCACTCGATCCCGGTGGCGCGAAGGCCCATGGTGGGCAGGGCAAAGCCGGCGCGAGGACGGGATGATCGGGAACTACCGCATGGAGGGGCACGCCCTCGTCTCGGGCGACGACCGGATCGCCGATGCGGCCGGGCGGAAGCCGCCGGAGCTCAACCATCCGCTCGACTGGGCCCGCTTCCAGGCCGCACTCCGCACGGCCGCCGTCATCGTGCTGGGACGGAAATCTCACGAATCCGATCCCGGCCTGTCCGGCAGGCGGCGCCTCGTGATGTCGTCGTCGGCGCACGGGATCGAGCAGCGGTCGGATGCGTGGTGGTGGAATCCGGCCGAGGTGGAACTCGAGGAGGCGCTGGCGGCGGTCGCGCCCGGCGGCGGGCTCGTGGCGATCCCCGGCGGGATGCGGGTGTTCGATTTGTTCCTGTCGGTCGGCTACGACGCCTTCCATCTCGCGCGGCTGCCGGCACTCGCCCTCCCCGGCGGCGTTCCGGTGTTCTCGGCCTGCGACCAGGGCGACACGGCGGCGGGCGTGCTCGCCGAGGCAGGCCTTGTGGTGGCGGAAACCGAGACGCTCGATCCGGCCGTGGGTCTGACCGTGGAGGTGTGGCGGCCGTGAAACGAACGGCCCGCGGCGATGCTGCGGGCCCGTAGCGTTGCGTCAGGCGCCGGGCCCAGACGATCGCGACCGCGCTGTTCCGGTTCACACGGATGCGGCCCGAGCGTCTGCCGATGCGGGTGCCGGCCTGCTTGCGACGTACGGCCCGCCGGCTATAAGCGCGGCGGGCGAAGGAGAGTGCAGTGGCGGAAGCGACATTCGAGATCCTCGGGATCGGCAACGCCATCGTCGACGTGCTGGCACGCACGGACGAGCGCTTCCTTGCCGAGGAGCGCCTGGCGAAGGGCTCGATGCGCCTCATCGGGGCCGAGGAGGCGGAGCGCATTTACGGCCGGCTGGGCCCGGCGACGGAATCGAGCGGCGGTTCCGCCGCCAATACGATCGCCGGCGTTGCATCGCTCGGTGGGCGAGCTGCGT
>CAXNGA010000022.1:0-11013 GCA_964201375.1 Kaistiaceae bacterium | reverse complement strand
CGCCTTCGCCAGCGAGGAGGGCGGTTACGGCGGTCGGCGTGTCGGCGACCTTGATGATCTCGACTTCAACGCCGGCACGCTCGTAGTAGCCGAGCTGGTCGGCCAGCCAGTGGACGGAATTGGCGACGACGGGGATGGTCTGCTCGGTCACGATGATCCGGAGCTGAGCGGCCGCCGGGGCCGCTGCGACCACCGTTCCGACAGCCGCGAGAATCGCGAGCCCACGGATCGACGATGTAAGTGACATTGGGTGCACTCCCTAGAAGGCGCATTGGTTCAATTCCAGAACCGCGCGGGTTTTGGATTCCTGCTCCATGTGCCTCCAGACAGCTCACGCCGCCCTTGGTGCCGGCATCTAGAGCACTTTTTGGCCCGTGAATGCTAGTCCCCGCCACAATCTCGGGAGGAGCGACCGGGGCGACAACAGCCAACTTTGGGTCCTACCGGCTGCTGTAGCGCCAGCGGTCCATGCGCGATTCGACGTATCGCAGTGTCTGGGTCACCAGGATACCGATGCACGCAAGCACCACGACGATCACCGAGTAGTTGGCCATCCGGAAGCTGCCGCGGTACTCGCTGAGGAGGCCGCCGAGGCCCGACACGCTGACATAGAGTTCTGCGACGACCGTGTTGATGAGCCCGATCGTTGCGCCGAGGCGAAGCCCGACGACGATGAAAGGCACCGACCCCGGCAGCAGGATGCGGCGGAATATCTGTCCGCGCGAGGCGCCCGAGGATTTCGCCATCTCGACGAGTTCGCCATCGGCGTTGAGGACGCCGGCATAGGTGTTGACGATGATGGGCATCACGGCACCGAGGAAGATGATGAAGATCTTGGCTTCCCAGAAGATGCCGAGGATCACCGTGATGAGCGGTATGAAGGCGATGCGCGGTGTCGCCATCAGGGCGTTGACATAGATCTCCATCGTCCGGCCGAAGGGCCGGAAGCCGCCGAGGATGAGGCCCACGAAGATGCCGACGACTCCGGCGATCCCGAAGCCGAGGAAGTAGATCAGCACGCTGCCGAGCTGCCGTACCGACCCGTTGGCGGACTGCTCGATGCCCAACGTTGCGAACCACAGGCGCGTCTCGGTGATTGCCCCCAGGCACCCGAAGAAGCCCTCCGGCGGCGGAATGCCTGCGGCGATGCGTGCGGCCATCGCAGCGGGCGAGATCTCGCACGCCATGAGGACGGCGGCATTCCAGGTCTCGCCCGGGCTCGGGATAAGGGCGTTCGTGGAGGAGAACACCCACCACTGGAGGATGATTCCCTGCAGCGCGAAGATTCGGTAGATCGCGATCTTCCAGTCGGGCGAAAGGCCGGGAAGGGCGACTGCCAGGCCTGCCAGCTGGATGAACGCGACGAGGAATACGAGCGGCGAGTAGACGAGGAACGGGTCGGGCTGGACGCCCTGGAGCGCGACGCAGTTGGCCGTCGTCAGAAGAAGGCAGGGGAGGGCTTCGCCCAGCGTGCCGAGGATGCCACGATCCGTGTCGATCGCGATGTTGCCGTAGAAGACCAGCCACCACAGGATCGCGATGCCGGCCGAAAGCGCCAGCGCAGCCGTCAGCCGCTTCTGCAAGGTCAACGCCCGGTTCCTCCAATACCCCCTGCCGGCACCGTACTACGGCAGGGTAGTTCCCTCGGATGACTTCGCGGTCACGCATCGCCACATACCGGCGCAGGCACCGGACGACTGCGCCGACGTGACGGAGGAAGACGCCCCGACAAAGCTAACCATACGGCTCCGGTCAGGTCGAGAGGCGGAATGCTTGGCCGTCAGAACCGGCACGCCGTCTGTGCCGCATCGACGCCGAGCGTGTCGAGATTGTTCGTCGGGTGCACGAACCCCTCGATCGGCGCGCGCTGGACGACCGCATTGCCGGTGGCGAGCAGGACCGGCTGGCGGAGCTGGTGGTCCCAGGGCCGGACGCTCATGGATGCAGCCTTGACGCCGTCCAGGCTCAACTGGTCGCTGAGAATGTAGGCGAGGAGCGTGGCGTATTCGGTGCTCGTCGTGCGGAGGACGGCCTGCGTGACGGCTCGCACGGCGGTCCATGCGGCCCAGTCGTCGCTCCCCATGCGCCGTCCGTAGAAGTACTCGAAGCGCGCGTTGAGCTGAGGCGCGCCCTGGCGGTCCCATGCCCAGTGCCAGGCGAGTGGCACGAGCCCGGCGGCGCCAACGACCGGCCGTGGGTCGTCGGTGTGATAGGGCACATTGGCAGCGAACTCGCCATCGGCATCGGCAACGAAGACGACATCATAGTTGCCGCCGGCCGTGAGCACCGCGACATTGCTGAAGTCGCGGTTGCGCGGATCGTTGCCCGGCACGAACGGCCGGACATCGACGATCCGGGCCTGGAAGTTCACGGCCGACTCCCTGAGCGCAGCGACGACCGCTGCATCTTCCGGGCTCGGCCCCTGCAGGACGAGGATGTTCCGCCACCGTCGAGAAACGAGGTATTGCAGCGTGGCGTCCGTGAGCATCCGGTTGCTCGGGATCATGTGAATGATGTTCTGGCGGCACTCGGTGCCGCGCAGGCTGTCTTCCGGGGCCGAGACGTTGAAGATGGTCACCGGCAGGCCGGCCAGGCCGTCCGCCAGCTGAAGCAGGAGGTCCGCCGGCAGGTCCGCGATGACGAACTGGATGCCGTCACGGGTCCAGTCCTCGACATCCGCGATCATGGTGGCGACATCGGGCTCCACTGCTCCTTCCAATGCGAAGGCGACATTGATTTCCCGCCCGATTGAAATGGCGTCGGTAATTCCGAGGTCCGCCCCCTCGAGCGCGGGCCCCCACTTCCGGACCAGGATCTCGAGGTGTGCCAGCCGGCGGTCGAAGCGTGGATCGTCGTCCAGCGAAACGAAGCCTATGACGACTTCGGGCGGGAGCCCGGGCGCCGGTGCCTGCTGAGCCAGCGCGGCGGTGGACTGCGCCGCAGCCAAAGCGACGACGCCCCAAAGGGCGAGGGAGAGGAAACGCTTAGCCATCGACCACCACGCTGTGCGGGACACGGCCAGTCGAAATCGCGCGCAGCGTCCGCCGCGCCGCGACGTCGACCACTGAAATGCCATCCGACAGCGCGTTCGCGACATAAAGCGTGCGCCCGTCGCCGCTGAGCGCAAGGCCCGCCGCGCGG
Organism: Kaistiaceae bacterium; assembly: GCA_964201375.1. Classification (GTDB taxonomy): domain Bacteria; phylum Pseudomonadota; class Alphaproteobacteria; order Rhizobiales; family Kaistiaceae; genus JADLGL01. Next base: position 7,872 of record CAXNGA010000022.1, on the reverse strand, counting down.
CTCCCGACCAGGACATAGGATTGCACCACGCGCGAAGCCGTATCGATGAAGGCGACCTGATTGGCATAGCCGAGGCTGACGATCATCGTCGAGCCATCGGCGGTCGGCAGGATCGCGACCGGCGAGATGTCCTCGACGCGGACGCCCGGCGGACGGAAGCCGATCGTGCCGACCACGGCATTGATGGCGACGTCAATGACCGAGACAGTCGCGGAAACCTCGTTGGTGACCCAGAGTTCCGTCCCGTCCGGCGTCAGCGCGAGTCGTCGCGGCCGGCTGCCGACGAGGATGCTCTCGACGATGCGGCCGGTGGCAAGGTCCACGACATGGACCATGTCGGCGATCTCCGAGGCGATGTAGAGGAAGCGGCCGTCGCGCGAGATCGCAAGGCCCTCGGGCTCCGCGCCCGTGTTGATCTCCGCCAGCATCCGCCCGCTGAGCACCTCGATGCCGCGGACCGTCCCCTCGTCCTCGTTCGCGACGTAAAGCATCGTGCCGCCCTGGTTCACCGCGATCAGTTCCGGCGTTCGGCCGGTGGCAATGGTGTCCACGATCGTGAAGGTGGCGAGGTCAATGACCTGGACGACGTCGTCCTCGCCGCAGGCGACGTAGAGGAGGGTGTGGTTCGGGCTGAAGGCCAGGTCGCGCGGCTGGCCGGCGGTCGCGATGGTCGCCACCACCTCGAAGGTGCGCGGATCGAGGACGACCACGTTGTTGGAGCGTTCGTGCGAGACGAAGATATGGCCCGTGCCTGCCGCAAGCGCAGGGGCTTGCCCGGCGCTCCCGAGAAGCAGCGTGAGAAGGAAGCCGAGCCGGGCGAAGATCGCAACCATGATTGTCCTGCGCCGCCCCGCAGGGCGGCGTTTGCCGGGAGTGCTCGATTCACATGGCAAAGGTGGCAGAAAGGCGCGAGGTGCGCTCACAATTAGTTGGGTCCGGCATCGCGTCAACTGGCGCCCGGGCACGCGTTTCGACAATGGCGGGCGGGGACGTTAGGCTTTGCCGAGCCTTTCGGGGGGGAAGTGGAATGAACGAAGCGTCGCCGATCATGGAGTTTCGGCGCGTCGGCAAGCGGTTCGGACGCGTGCGGGCCCTCGACGGGGTCGACCTGGCGGTTCGCCCGGGCGAACTGGTCGCGCTCCTTGGCTCGCCCGGCGCGGGAACCTCGACCATGGTGAAGCTCGCGGCGGCGCTCGTCCGGCCGGATCAGGGCCAGGTCGCCCTGTTCGGCCGGGACCTCCGCACGGCAGGCCGCGATCTCTTCGGCCGGATCGGCTTCGTTTTCGAGGAGCCCGACCTCGACGCCCGCCTCACGGTGGGCGGTCATCTCCGTTACCGTGCGGGAATGATGGGCTTTGGTCGTTCCGACGCCCGGATGCTGACGGCCCGCGCCCTCGCCGTCGTCGGCCTCGCGGAGCGCGCCGAGGACCGCGCCGGCGTCCTTCCGGACTCGAGCCGCCGGCGGCTGGCCCTCGGCCGTGCCGCGCTCGGTGCTCCGGCGCTCATCGTGGCCGACCGCTATGCGGACGGCCTCGACCCCGATGACCGCAGCACCGTGCTGGAACCGCTCCTTCGCCTTCGATCGGAGGGGCGGACGGCGATCCTGCTGGCCACGGCCGAGCCGGCCGTCGCGGCCGCGACCGGCCGCGTCGTGGTGCTCCACCGCGGCCGGACGGCATTCGACGGGACGCGCGACGCATTCGTGGCGGCAGGGGCGGGCGACGTCGCAGCGGCCTTTGCGTCGCTCGTCCGCGCCGCCAGCGAGAAAACGGCTGACACCTAGGTCGGCGCTGGCTCCGTCGCTATCCTGCTTACGACCACCTTGTCCACGCGCCGCCCGTCGAGGTCCACGACCTCGAACTTCCAGCTGCGCCATGTGAACGATTCACCCGTTGCCGGGATGCGTCCGAGCTGGTGCAGGACGAAGCCGGCCAGCGTGCGGAAGTCCTCGTCCTCCGCCATTCCCGTAACCCCGAGCGCCCGCTCCGCGTCGTCGATCGGGATACGGCCGGACAGGAGCCAGGATCCGTCATCGCGCCGCACGGCATCGGGGTCGGTATCGCCCTCATGCTCGGGCAGGTCGCCGCCGATCGCAATAAGAATGTCCGTCGGCGTGATGATGCCCTCGAACGAGCCATGCTCGTCGAGGATGACCGCCATGTGGACGGGCGAGGTCTTGAACCGCTCGAGGAGCTTCAGGATCGGCATGTGCTCGTCGATGAAGAGCGGCTCGGCGAGCGCCTTCTCGACGTCGAACTTGCCCGCCACGGTGATCTGCTCGAGAAGGTCTTTCACGTGCAGGATGCCGATGACCTCGTCGACTTCCCCGCGGCTGGCCGGAAAGCGTGAATGGCCGCTGCCGAGGATGTCCTTGAGGATCGCCTCCGGCGGATCGTTGACGTCGATCCAGACGACGTCGGTCCGCGGTACCATGATCTGGCGCACCGACCGGTCGGACATGCGGATGACGCTCTCCAGCATCACGCGCTCCTCGGGGTGAAACACGCCTGATTCGGTGCCCTCCGCGATGAGGGTGCGGATCTCCTCCTCGGTGACCGTGCTCTGCAGCGGCACGCGTACGCGCAGGATACGAAGCACCGTCTCCGTCGACCGCCGCAGGAACCAGACGATCGGCGCGCCGACCTTGGCGATGATTGTCATCGTGGGCGCCACGAAACAGGCGATGGCCTCCGGATTGGTCAGGGCAATCCGCTTGGGCACGAGTTCGCCGATGATCAGCGACAGGTAGGTGACGGCGAGGACCACGAGCACGATGGCAATCGTGCTCGAGTACTCGGCGATCGCCGGAATCCGGGACAGTGTCTCGGCCAGTGGCGCCGAAAGGGTCGTGCCGGAGAAGGCACCATTGAACACGCCGACCAGCGTGATTCCCACCTGCACCGTCGACAGGAAGCCCGTCGGGTCATCCACGAGCTTCAACGCGCGGCGCGAGCCCCGGATGTCCTTCTCCGCCATCGCCTGAAGCCGCGCGCGCCGCGCCGCGACGATCGCGAGCTCCGACATGGCGAAGAAGCCGTTCAGGACGAAAAGGATCCCAACGACGACGAGTTGCCAGAGAAGCATTCAACCCCGGAGGTGAGGCCGGCGCGGCCGGCGGGCGCAACTTCTTAAGGCCTTCCCGCGCTGCGGTCGACTGCCCGTCCGGGAGGGTTTGCAGGCGCGATGCCGAAGGTCGTGCGCGAAGCGCGCCGGTATGGCAAAGGTGCGGCGGTCCTGACCGGAAAATCCATGAGCACAACACACGAGACCGATGCGTTCGTCACGGTCCGCGATTTCTTCCGCTGGGCGGTGAGCCGCTTCAACGCGGCCGACCTCGCCTATGGCCACGGGACGGAGGACGCCCTCGATGAGGCGGCCTTCATCGTCCTCGAGACGCTGCGCCTCCCGGTCGACCGGCTCGATCCGTTCCTCGATGCGCGCCTGACGCCGGCCGAGCGGACGCGCCTTGCCGCGATCATCGACGCGCGCGTGACCACGCGCAGGCCCGCGCCCTATCTCGTCGGCGCCGCCTACATCCAGGGCGTTCGCTTCCGCAGCGATGAGCGTGCGCTGATCCCGCGTTCCTTCATCGGCGAGATGCTCTGTGACGGCTCGCTCGGCCCCGAGGCAGCCGGCCTGGTCCCTGATTTCGACGCCGTCGAAAGCGTACTCGACATCGGCACCGGCTCGGGCTGCCTGGCAATCCTCGCGGCCCGTCTGTTCCCCAACGCGAGGATCGATGCCGTCGATATCTCCGCCCCCGCGCTGGAACTGGCGACACTCAACGTGGCCGATCATCGGCTCGGCGACCGCATCAGCCTGTTCGAAGGCGATCTTTTCGCCCCGCTCGGGGATCGCCGCTACGACGTCATCATCGCCAACCCGCCCTATGTCGATGCGGAGGCGATGCGCGCGCTGCCGGTGGAGTTCCGCCATGAGCCCGCGAACGCACTCGCCGCGGGCACTGACGGGCTCGAGATCGTCCACCGCATCCTCGCCGGGGCGGGCAGGCATCTGAACGCGGGGGGCGGACTCCTGTGCGAAGTGGGACGGGACGGTCCGGCGCTCGGGGCGGCCTACCCCGATGTCGACTTCCTCTGGCTCGACAGCGACGCATCGAGCGGGGAGGTCTTCTGGCTGGGCGCCGACGTCCTGCCGGCGATCGGCGGCAAGGCCCCGCGCCGTCAGCGCGGCAGAAGGCCGGAATAGGCGAGCTTCTGCACCGAGATCAGGTCTTCGATCGCCTCGGGCCTCTCCACCAGCATGCGGATGAGGACGACGCCGCGAGGGGACTGCGCCTCGACCACCGTACCAGGCCCGGCCGGCATCGCCTGACCCTTGCCTACCAGCACGAACTCCGCCTCGCGCCCGCCGATCTGCGCGTCGTTCATGACGAAGAAATTGTCGGTGTTGTTGGCAAAGAACGAGATCGACCAGTAGCTGCCCGGCAGGATCGCATGGATGCGGAGCGGCCGCTCCGACACGTCGTAGAGGCAGGCGGAATAGAGGAGGTCCGGGCTCGGGCGCACCACGGAGCGCGACTCCGAATTGGTCGGCGGCATGTGGAAGAGTTCGTTCACCGGGTACTTTGCGACCCGCCGCACCACCCGCATGACCATGTGTGGGAAGCGGAGGATGACGAGGAGGTGCGTCACCGCCGCGACCGCCAGCACCGTCAGGATGAAGGCGCCTGCGCTCATGTTTTCACAGCCGAAATCAGGGGTAGCGTGATGCGGTCGGGGCGCTCGTACACCTCGGCGGCCGGATTGTAGATCTTGAGCGAGAAGGAGAGCGTCTGGTCCTTCGTCCCCGAAGGCAGCCAGTTGCGATCCTTGGACGAACGCGACAGCGCGATCCGGAACGACCCATCCGGTTCGCGCTCGAGGTTCCTCATGTTGAAGGAGTACCGGCCGGCCGGATTGGCAATCAGGTGGTGGTCGTGGCCGTAGACGATGATCGCCCACCAGCGGCCGGGAATGTCGACGCCGGAGATGACGTAGTCACGGTCGGCCCTGATCGGCTGCCCCTCGTCGTCGGTCGTCGCGCGATAGTAGATCGTCTCGCGCTTGTTCAGGGCAAAAAGGCCGGTGAGCGCGATGAAGGCGCGCAGATACATTCCCGCGTCGCGGCTGCCGACCTTGAGGTTCGTCATCCATGACCCGTTCCGGATCACTGGCCGGAACGGCGGGAAGAAGACCACGAACGCAGCGGAACCGACGCCGAGGACGAGGCCGAGAAGGATGGCGAGCGCGATCATGGCGAGGCTCGGATGCGGGGAAGACGCTCACCGACGGTCGAAAGGGGCCGCCTGCATGCTTCATCTCGCTCCGGGCGGGGGAGTTGAAGCGAACGCTTCGCCAAGCCATCCATGTCACCAGCACCTGTCGGCGAGGGGCCCGGCCGCAGCATCAGGCCCTGCAATGACGATCTCCGCCTTCGCACACCCGCGCTACCCTGCCCCTGTCGCGCCTTCGCGCTCGGCGAAGGCTGCCGCGCGGGCGTCGAGATCATGATTGCGGAACACCGGTTCGAGCTGGTGCCGGAGTTGCGCCGGATCGACGCCGAACTCCTCCAGCCGGTATTCATGGGTCGATACGTGGCGGCTGCGCGTCCTGATGTCGGCGAGCTTCCGGGTGAGGTTCTCGTCGGGGCCGGGCAGGCCGAACTGCTCATAGATGCGGTGAACCGTCTCCGGGATGTGCGTCAGCAGTTCGTCGTAGTGGACGATCATCCGCTGCGCCTCGGGCACGTCGTAGAGGTCGCGCTCGGCGTTGAGATAGGTGCGGAGGCTGTCCTTCACGATCGAGTCGGCCTGCTCCTTCGTCATGTCGCGGAAACCCTTGAACCGGTGGCGCCAGATGCCGCGGATGAGGTCGAGCCGCGAGGCGATCGTATCGAGTGGGTTGCGCACGAGATAGACTATCCGCGCATCAGGGAACACGCGCATCAGTTCGGGTATCTTCTGCGAAAAGTGCGGGTTCTTGGAGACGATCCACGGCAGCGAGCCGTCGGCGGTCGGCGTCCGGTATACCTTCTTGAGGAGGCACGCGCGGTACCAGCCCAAAGCCCTGATCTGCCGCTTGACCGGCCAGCGGTGGAAGTCGCGGAGGTCCTCCAGCGACTGCGCCGATGCGCTCAGCGGCGAATCGTTGATGACCATCGTCGAAGCGTAGATCCCCCACAGGACGAACTCGTCCTCCTCGATCTCGTCGAGGCGGAGCCGGTGCATGTAGTCGAGCGGGGCGAACACGCGCTCCTGGAACTTCTGGAAGCGCCGGCCGATGCGACCGCCATGCCGTGAATCCCAGCCGCCGATGCGCGTGATGGAGTTCTGCGTGGTGATCGCCGGCAGAACCATCTCGTGGAGCAGGAGGGAGCGCGCATGCGCCTTGTCCTCGGAGAGGAGCCGGTGGAGGAGGGTGGTTCCCGAGCGCTGGTGGCCGAGGATGAATACCGGCGGCGCCATCTTCGTCTGCTTCCACCCGGAGTGGAACACGGTGTCGAAGGCCCAGCCCGTCTGGGTCCAGGCGTAGAAGCCGAGGCGCGAGGCCAGCGAGGAGAGGATGGTTCCGTAGGCTTTCTGTTCACGCAGGAGGATGCGGTGCTTCTGCCAGAACGCGCTCCAGTTGAATGGAACCAGAGGCCCCGGGAGCTGGCTCCAGTCGTCGGTCTGCATCGTCAAATCCGGTCGGTCCTCATCGAAACGGCCAGCCCAGCCATGAGGCTCCGATCATAGCCCTGTTTGGCCCCGCGGCGCCACGGCGAGGCCGAACTGCCGCGCCGCGCGTTCACGAAGGGCGCGTTTGTCCACCTTGGACAGGCGGCCCGTCACCGGCATGTCGTCCACCCGCAACAGGTGATCGGGCGCGGCATTGGGGCCCGTCGCGGCGCTGACGAGGCGCATCAGCGCCGGCTCGTCGGGGGGCGTTCCGCCCGCGATCGGCTGCCAGCACACCACAACGACCTCGTCTTCGGCCATGGCGTCCCACAGGCCGATCATGGCGACCTCCCGGAACACCGGCCTGCCGGAAGAATCGCGCACCGCGCGGATACCGTCCTCGATCGTCGCCGGATAGATGTTGATGCCGCCGCGGATGATCATGTCCTTGATCCGGCCGCGGAGGATCAACTCCCTCGAGCCGTCGGCGGTCGTCCGTATCTCGCCGAGGTCGCCCGTGAAGAAGCCGTCGTCCGGCGCGCGCTCGGCGCCGCCGACATAGCCGGTGAACAACGCTTCGCCGCTCACGACGAGTTCGCCATCGTCCTTCCGCGTAACCTGGATGCCGGGAATGACGCGGCCGACGAAGTCCCCCTCGCCGGTCCAGGCAAGCTTCTCCTCGGCGGGCACCGTCGCGACAGGGCCTGCTTCGGTCATGCCGTAGATGAGCTCGATCCGCGTCTCTGGATGGAGCCAGTCGCGGAGGCGGCGGAGGAATTCCGGCGTCACCGGGGCCCCGCCCAGATAGACCGCGCGAAGGGCGTTCGACAGCCGCCCGCGCCGGACCCCCGCCTGCTCCATCATCTCCATCCAGACATAGGGCGCGCCGAAATAGGCTCCGGCCTTGCCTTCCTCGAGAAGCCGGAGAATGCGGGCCGCGCGCTTCTTCATCGGCCCGCGGGCGACGAGAATCTCGTTGCCGAAGACGAGGCCGAAGACGACCTGCTGCGGGTTGTCGGCGATGTAGGTCCTCGTCTGCGAGCCGCGAGCGATGCCCCCGATACTGGCAACGATGCGCGCCACCGAGCCATGCGAGAGACGAACGCCCTTCGGCTGCCCGGTCGACCCGCCGGTGAAGATGATCGAGGCGTCGGCCCGGGGCGAGACTGCGGCGATGGCGAGGTTCTCGTCGGCCACGGATTCCGCCTGGCGGA
>CAXNGA010000021.1:0-11056 GCA_964201375.1 Kaistiaceae bacterium | reverse complement strand
CAGACGACCGTCGATGGAGGCATGGCGCGACTTCCGATTGCCGACCAGGCGAACTATCTCGCCAACGGCACCGGCGTTGCCGCATGGGTGGCGGAGAATCATCCGGATTCCTGCCGTCACCTCATGACGACGGACGAACCGGGAGACCCCGCGATCATGGCTTTGCAGGCCGAGTACCAGAACGGGCTGTCGCCCGAGGCCCTGTTCGACTACCTCGACCTCGGCTAACGCGCCATCCTGGCCGAGGTCCACCAGACGCCAGCCGCCGAGGACTTCACGACGGTGGAACTCGAGCGCGGCTACGACGCCTACCAGCAGGCGCTCGAGGCGGCCGTCCTCGCCCGTCCGAACGCCGAAGCACGGGTCGCGGCGGCCAATCTCGACCCGGCGGCCGCGGACGGCGACCTCTGCGAGGTCATGCTCCTGACGTTGACGATCGTGGACGAACTCCAGCCGCCGGAACGCGACTGGGCGATCCGCTTCATCATAACCCAGCAGTAGCGCCGGCTGCGTCCCGTACCGGCGCGGTTCGCCGGGGTGTATGGAAGGCGACGATGCCCTCGCCCCGTCGTTTCGTCCTGTCGATCCTCCTTGCCGAAATCCGCGCCTCGATCCGCGACACGAGCCTTGCGACGCGGCTCTGGGTGATCGTCGGTGGCGGGCTGCTCGTGGCCTACGCCATCGGCATCTTCGGTGTCGGTGCCGTGTTCCGCGCGGGAATGCTCCGCGACGCGGGCTGGGTCTGGTTTGGCGTCGTCCCGGGGGCCATGTTCCTGTCCGGCGCGGGCCTCGGCTGGTTCGTCGGCCGCCTCGCGATCGAGCGCGCGTACGCCCCCTTCCTCAAGGCCCAGCCGCTCGCCGTGGCGGAGCGGCGCTCGGCGGCGCGCCTCGCCGCACACGTGCTCGGCGCGCCGCTCACTGCCCTCGATGGGGCGCTCGTCCTCGCGCTTGCCCTCCTCGTCGCCAGGCCAGCACCGGCGCTCTGGTGGCTGGCCGGGACGGCGATCTCCGGCATCGCCTTCGCGGGGGCCGTCCATCTGCGGGTAAGCCGGCCGCCAGCGGCGGACGTCGAGAACCACCGCGAGGCCGGCAAAGATGCGACCGCGCCATCGCCAGCCATCGTCCTCATCGACCGGCGCCGCCCTGCCTGGCTGGGCTCGTGGGCGTGGAACCTGCGGTCCGGTCGACTGAACCTGACGGCGCGGCGGGTCTTCATCGCATCCATCCTCGGCCTTGCAGGCTCGGGCGCCGTCATCGCCAGCTTCGTGCGGCAGACCGCGTCGGCGGGGACCATCGCCGGGCTCCTTCGGCGGGCTCGGCCTCTTCATGCTCACGGCCCGCTTCCATCCCCTGCGATCACCCGTCCTTCGCGCGTCCGCGCTCCGCTTCGGCCGCGCCTGGCTCGCCCTGATGCGCCTGCCCCTGGCGCTCTCTGTGGCGTTCTTCGCGCTCACCGCCATTCCCGCCTATGCGGCGGAACCCGGGGCATGGCAGGCGCCGGTCGCCGGTGCGCTTGGGCTGGTCCTCCTCAACGGGATCTACGCCGTGTTTGCCGCCTTCTTCGCCACGGCGCCGAAGCTTGCCGCGCTCGCCTTCGTGGCGGCCCTCGCGCTCACCGCATACGAGTCGCTGGAATACAGCCGCACGGTATTCCTCGGCCTTGCGGCGCTCGTCGTCTTCCTCTGGTTCCGGACCCGGCGGAGTTATCGACTTGGCTGACCCCCTTCCCCCTTCCACCGCCCCCCTTCTCGAACTCCGCAGCGTCTCCGCCGGCTATTCAGGGCGGCCGGTCGTATCCGGCATCGACCTCACCCTCCGCCGCGGCGAGATCCTGGGGCTCCTCGGTGCCAACGGCTCCGGCAAATCGACCCTGGTGAAGGCCTTCACCGGCCAGTTGCCGCTTCTTGCCGGCAGCGTGTCGATCGATGGCATCGATATGGCCGCTGCGCCGGAGCAGGCCAAGGCCTGCCTCGGCCTTGCCGTCGACTTCGGCGAAGTGCCGACGTCGCTGACCGGCCGGCAATACCTCGAGCTCGTCGCATCGATCCGCCGCTGCGCGCCGGATGCCTGGCCGGCGCAGGACCTCCCGTCGCTCCTTGCCGTGGAACGCTGGATCGAGCGGCCGGTCGCGACCTGTTCGCTCGGCACGCGGATGAAGATCTCGATCCTCGCCGCCCTGCTCGGCGCCCCGCCGCTCCTGGTGTTCGACGAATCGCTTAACGGGCTCGACCCCGTGGTCGCGTTCCGCATGAAGCGGCTGATCGCCGACCTTGCCGCGAGCGGCCGGCACGGGATCGTGCTGTCGACCCACGTCGTCGAGACGATCCCCACGGTGTGCACCCGCGCCGTCTTTCTCGCCGAGGGCAGCGTCGCCGAGAGCTGGGACGCAGCGGCCCTTGCTGCAGCGGCTGCATCGCCGGGGGGCTTCGAGGCGCACGTCATGGCAGCGCTCACGCGCCGGACGGGGATCGCGGCCTGAGGTACGGTGGCTGGCGCGGGCCGTGACGCTGCCGGAAGCCGGCCACAGGTTGCGATCCCTGATCGCGCTTGTCGCGACGGCGCATACTCCCACATTCATTTGATGCTCAAGTCCCCCCGCCATGAAGGGGTTGCGTTCGTCGATGACTGCATCGACCTGACGGGCGCGATCTGGAAAGGGTGCAGCTTCGACGGCTGCATCCTTGGAGCTGCATGCCGGCAGCCGCCCGACCACCATCGAGAATTGCACGCTGGTACAGTGCAAACTGGTGGGTGCCGGCTGGCCGCGCGACCTTCGCCTCCGGGACGATTAGCCGGCGATTTTACCCCTGTGGCAACTGCGCCGCAGAGCCCAGACAATGTGGAAAAGGTTGGTCTGTCGCGCTCCGTTCCGATGGACAGTGACGCCCGGATCAGTTCACAGATCGTTTACCGGCGGGCTCGGCGGGTCGCGATCTTCGGATCACGGTACGTCCGGGCACACCCCCCGCGGGAAAAAGCAAAGGCGCCGGAACGGCCTCGGCCACCGGCGCCTTTATTCTGTCCGGCTCCTGATTCTGTCCGGCTCCCGGGTCGCCACCGACCATGGCGTTCCGCCGCCAGTTGCGTCATGCTCAAGGAATGCGCCTCTTCCCGTCCCTTTTCGCAGGCAGAAGGCGGCGGCGTCGCGGCGCTGACGTCTCGGCCTATTTCGACACGACCACGGCGTCCGCCGGCCATGGCAGCGGCCGCGACACCCAGGATCGAGACTCCCTGGGCCCTGAACGCGCAGGCGACACCGGCGGCCATCGCCACGGTGACGGCCACGGCAGGAACGATCATGGCGACTCCGGCCCGGACAGCGGCGGAGGCGGCGACGGTGGTGGTGGTGGCGACTGAGGCGTTGCGACGCCGACGACCGTCTTCTGCTAGTATGGCCTAGCGGGATGTGCCCGGAGAGTCGCAGCCATGACGTTCCCGATAGCCGCCGTCCTCGTGTTCGCCTGGTTCCTGCTCACCCCGGCGATCCGCCTCATCCTGTGGCTGTTCGCCAGGCGGATGGCCTGGCTGAGCAGGCTCCTGATCGCCCATAGCGGCGCGTTGCTGATCGCCATCGCCGCAAGCGCCATCGCGCTCGACGGCTCCGACCTGGGCGGCATGGCGCTTCTCTTCGGCGTCTTCCAGGCGTTCGGCTTCCTGATCGACTTCTTCCGGCCCCAGGCGCCGCCCGGCGCCTGAGACGCGGCTCGATACGGCTTTGACAAAGTCCGGCTGCGCTGCTCTTTCGCGGCGGGACGAGGAAGAGCCATGCCGAAACTGTCGAGACTGACCCGTATCGCGCTCCTGATCCTGGGCGTCGTGATCGTGGTGCTGACGATCTACACCTATCCCAGCCTGGCCGGCTTCACGACGCTGGCCTTCCGCGCAGTCGTCATCCTCGGCGCGCTTGCCATCCTCGCGGTCCTCGGCGCCTCGCTGTTCAACCGCAAGTCCGGCGGCTTCGCTTACGTCGTGCTCCTCACCTCAGTCGGCGTGATCGCCTTCTCGTGGAGCCAGATCTCCGCCACGCGCGATTCGCGTGTCCTAGCGGCCGAGATTGCCGAGGCCGGCGATACGTCCGACGCGCTGTTCCGCACGATCGCCTCGAGTCGGACGGACACCGCCGGGCGCGTCCGCGGCATCTACACGATCGCAGCCCAGACCGACCGCGAGATCGACGCGCTCCTCTCGGGCCTCGCGACGCCCGACACGCCCAGCATCGCGGCCATGTTCGGCACAACGCTCGTCACCGACGCCGACACGCTTGCCGCCGCGCGCGCGGCGATCCCCGCCATCACCACGGCTGCGGCCGGAGCACGTGCTGAAATCGAGCGCCTCCTCGACGCCGAGGTCGCCGCGGTCGAAGCGTTCGACACGACCGGCCTGCCCGACAGCGCGCGGCTCCTCTTCGTCGATGCCGCGCTCCGCCGCATCGCCGCCGAACGGGAAATCTACCTCGCCCTCTCCGATGTCGGCGTCGACCGCGCCGCCGTGCGGGAGCGCATGCTCGCCTTCCTCGAGGTGCGTTCAGGCGCCTATGCCTTCGACGAGGCGGCCGCCCGCGCCCTCTTCGCCGACCCGGCTGTGGACGCGGAGTACACGCTCCTCCTGGACGAGCTTGCCGCCCTCGACGCCGAGGATGCGCGGCTGCGCACCGAGCACTCCACGCTGATGTACGAAGCAGCGAAGGAACTCATCACGGCGGCAGGAGCAACGCCGTAGCAGGAGCGCCCGCCTCGGAGCGCGTCAGCTTTCAGCTCCTCGTCGAGGAAGGGCGCTGCCGCGACCGCACACGAAACCGCTCCTTCGCGAGGATGGCCGAGCTGATGCGGGTCGACCCGGAAACGACGCATGGCGCCTCGCGCACGATCGTGCGCGAGGAGACCATCGCGGGCGGTCAACGCAGGGGCGCCTAGTTCGCCGCCCAGGCGGCAAGCGCCTCCTGGAAGACCTGCTGGCCGTCCAGACCCTTTTCGAAGGTCAGGATCGCGCGCTGGCCATTGGCGTAGACGATACCGAGGTCGAACCAGTCGCGGCTGCGGAGGCGGTTGATGTTCTGGTTGACTGCGGCAGGGTCGAGCTCGATCCAGAAGAAGTCCGGCGGGAGCGACTGCGACCTGCCTACGATCGGCTCGCCGATGGCGTCTTCCTCCGACTTCACCGCCAGCGTTGCAATCGACTCCACGCCACCCGCCGGGTGGGTGTAGTTGGGATCGATCGTCACGAGGAAGTCGATCTCGTGGCTGAAGGCGAACGCAGCGTTGTGGTTCTCCTGGATGGAGAACAGGATCGACATGTTCCGGTCCGGCACCTCGATCGTGGCCGCGATGATCGGACCGGCCGGATCGTTGACGATCCGCCATGCGATGGTGGCTTCGAGTTCGGGGGTGGTCTCCCCCGCGGCGCCCTCTTCGTAGAGGATGGCCTGCGTCAGGCCGGTATCGGCGTTCACGCCGACCGGATTGACCAGCGTGACGCCCGCATCGACGGGCTGCGGCCCGACGATCCGGACATCGTTTCCGGCGGGCGTCGTCCCGGCGACCGTAATGCCGGCGGCCGGCGTCGCCGTCGGGCCCGCGGTGTCGGTCGTCTCCACGGCGGCGCCGTCGCCGAGCGAAGCCACCCATTCCCTGATGTCGGGCCAGAAGCGATAGGCGCCGAAGGCCGCGCCGGCGAGGATGACCAGAATAATGAGGTAGACGATGAGGCGCCCGCCGATGCCGCGACGGCGCGGCTTCACTGCCGCCTGCACTTCGGCTGGAGCGGCCTCGCGGCGCTGCTGCCGCCGTTCGGAGCGTGACAGGCGACCGCCTTCGGCAAGGTCGGCGGCCACGGCATCGCTGAGGCCGCCCGCGCCCTGGCCTTCGGCGAAGTCGCCGTTGGCAGGGCGATAGGGCACCGGCCGCGGCTGACCTGCGGGACGTGCTGGCGAACGGGTCACGACGGTGCGGGTCACTGTCGGCTGCGCCGCCGGGGCACCACCGAAGGCGTCCTCATCGGACTGCGCCGGGGATGCGGCCGGGGCCGGACGCATCGCATCGCGCAGCGAACGCCGGGCCGGCATCTCGCGCGGGCCTTCGGCGCGGGCCATCGGCACGGCGGCAACGGGTTCGGGCGCGGCTCGGATGGGCGCCACTGGCCGGGGCGCCGGCTCCATGGCGACGACCTGCTCCGGGGCTGGAGCAGGCGCGGGCGGCGGCACAGGCTGCGGCCGCGGCGCGACAGCTACCGGGCGCGGAGGCGGCGGCGGAGGGGGCGGCGGCTCGGGCGATCCAGCGAGCGCCTCTTCCATCGCCCGCGCGGCGCTCCGCGAGATGTCGGCTCCAGCGGCGGGCGCGCCGCCTGCCATGTCGCGCTCTACCTTCCGGATCGCCTCTTCGAGTTCGAGGCGCTGCTTGGATATCTCGGACGGCGACAGCGGCGGCTGGATCGCCTTGAGCTGCTGGATCAGCGCGTTGCGCGCCTTGACATAAACCTCGCGACGGGAGCCATCGGTGTTCGGCTGGAGGCGGCCCACGGCCCTCGTCAGCAGTGCATAGTATTCCGCCATCTCACCACCACAGCTCCGCGGCCAAGCCGCCCGAATCGCTCACCGCCCCGCGAAGGGGTCCTGCACCAGAATCGTATCGTCGCGCTCCGGGCTTGTCGAAAGGAGCGCGACCGGCGCCTCGATCAATTCCTCCACGAAGCGCACATACTTCACCGCCTCGGCCGGGAGCTGTTTCCAGCTTCGTGCCCCGCGCGTGGTTTCCTTCCATCCCGGCATCGTCTCATAGATCGGCTCGACCCGCTCCTGCGCCGAACGTGAGGCAGGAAAATGGTCGAGGGTCTCGCCCCCGAGCCGGTAGCCCGTGCAGATCCTGATCTCGTCCAGCCCGTCGAGCACGTCGAGCTTGGTCAGCGCAATGCCGTCGATGCCGGAGATCCGCACCATCTGGCGGACCAGGACCGCATCGAACCAGCCGCAGCGCCGCTTCCGGCCGGTGACGGTGCCGAACTCGTGGCCGACGCTGCCGAGCCGGTCGCCGATCTCGTTCTTCTGCTCGGTCGGGAACGGCCCCTCGCCCACGCGCGTGGTGTAGGCCTTGGTGATGCCGAGGACGTAGCCGACCGCGTTTGGCCCGATGCCGCTGCCGGCGGCCGCCTGGCCCGACACCGTGTTGGACGACGTGACGAACGGATAGGTGCCGTGGTCGATGTCGAGGAGCGCGCCCTGCGCGCCTTCGAACAGGATGCGCCGGCCGGCCTTCCGATGCTGGTCGAGCAGCCGCCACACCGCGTCGGCGTAAGGTACGACCCGGTCCGCCACGGCGGCGAGTTCGTCGTGGACGGCCTGCGGGTTGATCGGCGCCTGGCCGAGGCCGGCGCGCAGCGGATTGTGATGGGCCAGGAGCCGGTCGATCTTCTTGCCGAGCGTATCCATCTCGGCAAGGTCGATCAGGCGGATCGCGCGGCGGCCAACCTTGTCCTCGTAGGCCGGACCGATCCCGCGCCGCGTCGTTCCGATCGCCGTCCCGGTGGCCGCTGCGGCGTTCTCGCGCAGCGCGTCGAGATCGCGATGAAGCGACAGGATCAGCGTCGCATTTTCGGCGATGCGGAGGTTCTCCGGCGTGACCTTGACGCCCTGCGCGGCGAGACGGTCGATCTCGGCCAGCAGCGCATGCGGGTCGACCACCACGCCATTGCCGATCATCGACATCTTGCCGCCGCGGACCACGCCCGACGGCAGGAGGCTCAGCTTGAAGGTCTGGTCGCCGACGACGAGCGTGTGGCCGGCATTGTGGCCGCCCTGGAAGCGGACGACCACCTCGGCCCGCTCCGACAGCCAGTCGACGATCTTGCCCTTGCCCTCGTCGCCCCATTGCGATCCGACGACGACGACATTCGGCATGATGGCTGTTGTTCCGGAACACACGCATGGCCGCGCGCACGCGGGGCCCGCGCGGTGTTTACAACACCCCGCGCCGGTGGCGCAAAGCGAAACGCGGACGCGAGGGGAATTGTCCCGCGTCCGCGCTTCACAGGGTTCGCACCGATCGTTGAAGCCTAGTCGAGGCCGGTGATGTCGAGGTCGGTGGGCCACGTCACGAGGTAGCCGTTCCGGATCTCGCGGGTTTCGCCCGGCTCGTAGTCGTATGTCCAGGCAAGCAGGCCGCGGGTGCCGTCGACATCGGTTTCGGTCGCCTCCGTCGTGCCGTCGAGCTGCTGCACGATGATCCGCTCGTCTTCCGATACCGGCACGCGGTCGTAGACGGTGATCTCCATTGCGCGGCTGTGCAGGTTGTCGACCGTGATCTCGTAGTGCCGCTCGTCGGTCGACACGCGGGTGATGAGGCCGCGCTGGCCGCTCTCGCGCGAGGCGAGCGCAAACGTGACGCGGACCTTGTCGTCCGGCCCGAAGCCGAGTTCGACCTCGGTGCCCGGACTGGCGAAGGCGACGCGGCCCATGCCGACATACGAGCCATCACGGAAGAGGTTGGCGGTGCCGGCGAGGAGTGGCGCCTCCGAGTCGAGCGTGAAGGCGGCAGTGAGAAACGCCTGCTCCGAAAGCCGCGGCGTTACGGTCGCGAAGAGGCGCGCCTCGGCCGCATCCGTGGCGAGCCGCACCGAGCGGACGCCACCGCCCGAGACGACCGAGACCGGCCCCGGGATGATGAAGTTGGCGCGGAAATCGCCGAAATCGGCGATCGCCTGCTGCTGCACGACAGGTGCGGGTGCGGGTGCAAGGGCGGCGACGCCACCCACCATATCCCGCTCGAAGACCGCTCCCGGCGCGACCGTCTGATACCGGCCATACTCGTAGACGCGGAGATAGGCACCGGGGAGGACTGGCGCCGCCGTGCCGCCGGACGGACGGCTCGTCGAGAGGGTCATCCGGACGTCCGTCCAGTCGTCGCCGGTCGACTGCGTGATCTCGGCGCGCCGGATGACCTCGATCGACGGCTCGGTGGTCTCGTCACCCGTCGTCAGCATCACGTCGTAGGCCGGCGTCCAGCGCGCATTGCTGACCTGGTAGGTCGCCTGGAGTGTGCCGGTGGCCTCGGTGCTCGCGCTGACCTCGATCCGGATCTCGAGCGCGACCCGCGGCTGCGGCAGCATCGCGGCCTGCTGGAGGAGATTCGTGATCTGCTCGTCGATCTCGCGCGACTGCTGCTGCACCTCGCGGGTGCCTGCAAGGACGCGTTCCATCCCCTGCCCGATCACCTGCCACGCCGCGGCCCACTGCTCGATGCCGCCGCCATTGCCGAGATTGTCGGCGAACCCTGCCGGTCCTTCCGCGATGAGGTTCTGGATGAAAGTCCGCTGCGCCTGGAGCGCCGTCATCTGGTCGTTGAGGACGAGTTGCTGGTCCCGAAGCTCCTGGATCGCGGCGTCGATCCGCTCACGCTCGGGATCCTCGGTGTCGCTGGTCTTCGCCTGCTGAGTCTCGACCGAGCGGATCTCGAGGCCCGCATCCGCAAGGCCTTCCACCCGAACCGTGCTCGTGTCGATGCCCGGCGCAATGTTGCCGATGATGATGGTCGAGACGCCGACCGGCACCGTGAATGCCGCATCGCGCGTCACCGATGCGCCCGACGGATACACCGTCACGGCGCGGATCGGAGACTCGACCGGGATGTCGGCCGCATGTACCAGCGCCGTGGAAGACAGGAGACCGGCAACGGTCACCAGTGCCAAGCGTTTCATTTTGGGAACTCCTCCGCAAAGCCCACCCTGAGGCGCCGATCTAGACGCAGATTGTGACCGCCGCTTGCCAGCAACAAGGTACGAACAAGGCGGCGACACCGATAGCACAGCGCTCGACTGCAACAGAAACTTGCCTTCCCCGAATACTCTTCCGCCAGTCAGCCTGGACTCAACCCACGGTTATTTCACGGTAATTGGCCGGACGGCCTCCGGCCCGTGCCACCATTGCACGCTGGTATCCGGCCGACCGAAGGTCGATGCTGGCCGTCCGCAATCTCCACAATGGAGCAGAAGATGCTTTTGAGCCGGCTCGTTGCCGCCGTCGCGGTTACCCTCCTTGCCGCGTCCCCGGCCTCCGCCCAGGACGGCCTCACCTGGATCGACGGCACCACGGCCGAGGGCGGCGGGGCACTGATCTATGGCCTGCCGGAAAGCGACTACGTCATCCTGTCGCTCCACTGCGACCCGGCGAACCTCACCCTCGCGATTCTCTTCACCCCCGACGAGAACCTGCCACCGGTGACGTCCGGCGTGTCGCTCACGCTCACGTCCGACGGGGGCAAGGTCGTGCTGCCCGCCGCGCGCATCTACAGCGAAATGCTCGACACCGAGATGGTGGAAGCGACCCTGGGGCGGCTCGATCCGGCCCTCGTGACGATCCTCACGACCGGAGAGGAACTGGCCGTCAACGCCGATGGCATGACTATGCGGCTGCCCATCCCCGACGAGGCGGTGAGGACCGGGTTCCTCACCGCCTGCGCGGTCATGGCCTGACACCGGAGCCGTGCTGGTGCCTCTGCCGGACGGCGCGGACGAGGACGCTTCCGGCGACGGCTGCCCGGACGGCAGAAGCCGAATGGTGCTTCTGTACCCAGGCCGCCGCCTCGGCCGTCAGCCTCGCCGCCTTCCGGGGGTCGTCGAGCAGATCCGCGCAGGCCGCAGCAAACGCTTCGGGAGAATCGGCGATCAGGAGGTGGCGACCGTGTTCGACGTCGAGGCCTTCCGCGCCCATCGCCGTGGAGACCACCGGCCGGCCGAGCGCGAACGCTTCGAGGATCTTGACCCGCGTGCCGCCGCCGGAGCGGATCGGGACGACGGCGATCGTGGCGCCGCGATACGCGGGCAGCATGTCCGAGCGATTGCGGTCGAACACGACGCCCGCGACCTTCTCCGGCTCGAACGATGGCGGCGCGCCGAACCCGACGAGGTGCAGGCGCAATTCGTCTGCGTACCGCGCGCGGAGCCTCGGCCAGACCTCGCTGAGGAAATGGCTCGCCGCATCGACGTTCGGGAAATAGTCCATCCTGCCGACGAACAGGATCGCTCGGGGCGCGGGCGGCGGCGGCGGCAGGACGGCAACCCGGTGCGTGGC
>CAXNGA010000020.1:0-11174 GCA_964201375.1 Kaistiaceae bacterium | reverse complement strand
GCCAGCGGCAACCTCGGCCGTGAACGGGTCCGGCGCGAAACCGGCGGCGAGATCGATTGCCCCGGCGACCGGCTCGAGCGTGGCGTCGATGGCCGCCGGCTGGGCAACGGTATCGCCCTCGGTGATCGTCAGCGTCGCCGGCACGTTCTGTCCGGCGCCGGAGTAGGCGCCGACCCAGATGTCATAGGGACCGTCGGCGGGGAAGTCGAAGACCAGCGCCGGATCGAGGCCGTCGAAATCGTCGTTGCAGAACCATGTGCCGGCCGGATCGGCGATCACCAGCGTGGTGTCGCCGTCGGCGGTGACGGCGAAGGTCAGCGATCGGCCGCTCGACGCATAGTTGATGCGGTATGCCGGCTGCGTCGTGACGAAGCCGGAGCAGGCCTGCTCCGGGAGGGCCGCGGCGGCGTCGATGTTGCCACCGGCGTCTACGGCGACGGCGAGCGGCTCCTGCCCGACACCGACACCGAAGTCGGCGGCACCGTGCGTCGGCTCGAGGTCCCAGTTGAGCGTCGCGACGGCCTCGCCCTCGGTGGTGGTGAGGGTGGCGGTGGCCGTGGTGCCGTCGCCGGCGAACGTGCCTACCCAGATGTCGTACTGGCCGGCGTAGCCGGGGTCGATGATGACCTCGGGATCAAGCGTGCCGTTCGCGTCGTCGCTGCAGAACCAGTTCCCGTCCGGATCGGCGACAAGGAGCGTGGTGTCGGTCCCGCCTGCGCTCACCGTGAAGGTGAGGGGCGCGGCGCCGTTATAGTACATGCGGTAGGAAGGAGCCGCAGTGACGAAGCCGGCACAGTTCTCGCCGAGGTCCGTCGGCGGAATGGTGCCGCCGGCCTGGATCGCGACGGCCTGCGTTCCGAAGCCGGCCGCGAGTTCATCGTTGCCGAACAGCGGGTCGAGGTCCCAGTAGACGGCGTTGCCTTCGCCCGTCGGCTGGTCGCCCGGGCCTGCGTTGACCTCCGAGATATAGAGGGTGGCCCCGGTCGTGTTGCCGGCGCCGTAGGTGCCGACCCAGATGTCGTACTGGCCAGTGACCGGCGCCTCGAAGATGACGAGCGGGTCGAGATTGCCGGCGCCGTCGTCGTCGCAGAACCAGGTGCCGTCGGGATTGTTGACGGCAAGGACGATGTCGAATTCCTCGGCGATCGCATAGATGTAGAGCGGGAACGTCGAGCCCGCGGTGTAGTTGAGGCGCAGCGTCGGTTCGGCCGTGGCGAAGCCCCAGCAGGCGCCGGCGGTCTCGGGCGTAGCCGCGATGTCGACCGGGCCGCCCGCGGTGACTTCGGTCACGTGCGGGTCGGGCGTGAAGCCGGTGAGGAGGTCGATGGTGCCGTAGACCGGCGGGAGATCGAAGTCGAGCTGCCCGGTGGTGGGCGGGGTGACGTCGGCGATTCCGGTGATGGTGAGCGGAACGGTGATTGGCCCGGCCTTGGAGAAGGTGCCGACCCAGATGTCGTACTGGCCGCCGAGCGGCGTAGCGAAGACGACCTCGGGGTTGAGTGCGTTGGTGTCGTCATTGCAGACCCAGTTGCCCTCCGGGTCGCTGATGATCAGCGTGGTGTCGATGTCGGCCGTGATCGAGAAGACCAGGGGCGCGTCGCCCGCGGTGTAGTAGACCCGGTAGGCTGGGGCCGCCTCGATGAGGCCATAACAGGAGGTCGCCTCGTAGGCGTCGAGTTCACCCCCAGCCTGCACGTCGACAACCAGCGGGTCCGGCGCGAAGCCTGCCGCGAGCTTGGCCGCACCGTTGATCGGGTCGAGGGTGTAGTCCTGCGCGGCCACGGTGCCGAGGCCGAGGGCCACGGTCGCGGCAGCTGCCAGCGCCATTGTGCGGAACATCGGGAGCGAGCCTCCATCGCAGACGCGGTCGGCCGCGCGGGGAGGCGCACGGCTCCGACCGGGCAAATGCCCTACCACGCTTCGGAACCCGCTCACAACCGGATCGGGACGAGCCATGGTTGCTGAAAACCTTTCGGGCGGCCGATTGCGCCGGCCCCGATCCTCACTAGATTACGCCGTCGCGGACGGCGAGGCGCCGGACGAGGATCGACCGAGGAAGGGGGACCCCATATGGCCCAGACCACCATGCCGAGCCCGATGCAGTATCTCGACAAGGCCATGGGTGCCTTGCGGAGCATGGGCCTCCTGCCCGAAAAGACCGAGGAGGCGCCGATCACGCATCTCCTCGAGCAGATCTCCGATCTCGACAAGGATCGCGTGGTCGTCATCACACGCACGCTCAGCCAGATGTCGACGTTCAACGATGTCGTCCGTGAGCAGATCGCGGCGATGACTATCGGCCAGCGCTACGAGAAGATCGCCTCAGCGTTCGATTCCATCCGCGAGGATGCCAAGACGATGGTGGACCAGCTCGAGGACGGGAAGATCTCCTTGTCCGAGAAGATGTCCAACATGTGGACCAGGGCCCGCCGCGGCGACATCGCCGACCGTTTCGACGACATCCGCAAGAACTACCTCGACGTCGCGCGCGACACGCGCGTCCAGATCGAGCGCGAACACAAGATTCTCGAGGCCTACCGCGACTTCCGGGGCGCGATGAAGCAGGCCGAGGTCCTCGCCTTCGAGGTGCTCAAGACCGCCGAAGGCAAGCTCGACGGCGAAAAGCGCACGCTCGGCGACCGGTCGACCGCCGCTGCGGCAGCTTCTGCGGCGGACGCCGCCGAGCGCTCGCGCCTCGAACTCGCACGCGACGAGGCTCTCCGCGCCGTGCAGGACATGGAGAAGCGCTACCAGATCGCCAAGGACCTCTCCGACAACCTCACCGTCGGCTACAACACCTCCGAAGTGGTGATGGCGCGCCTGATGCAGACGACGAACGCCAAGGAGCGCGTCTATGCCCAGGCGGTGTCGTTCTTCTCGACCAACGAGACGGTGCTGACGGCCCTCAAGGCGTCCTTCACCGGCCTGTCCGGCCTTCACGAGGCGACCCAGTCGGTCGAGGCGATGAAGGAAGGCATGTCCAAGAGCCTCGAGACGCTGTCCGAGATCGGCGACAAGGTCCAGGAGGCTGCGCTCCGTGCCGGCTACGGCCCGACGATCCGTGCCGATGCGGTGAAGAAGCTCGTCGATTCGGTCGTGTCCTTCCAGGACAGATCGCGCCAGATCATTGCGGAGATGCGGACGCTCTCGACCAGGAATGCCGAGGAAATCCGCGAGGCGGTCGAGGACGGCAAGCGCCGGCTCGCACTGCTCGATTCCGAGGCGGCTGCCCTGCCACCGCCTGCCCCGGCCGCCATCGCTCCCCCGGCTCCGGCGGTCTAGTTTCCGCAGTGGAGCATGATCCGGTTCAGGATCATGCTCCAGCGCCGATCACGACGAGGCATCGCCAGAATGGCAACGGCTACCGCGGTCGCGGCTCCACCGGCTGAAGCGACCCTTTCCGACGTCATGCTGGCGATGGACGTCGTCGACACGCTTCGCCACCGCGAAGCGATCGTCGATGTCGAACTGCAGGGCGATGCCCGTCGCGCGAAGATGATCCAGCGCCTGCGGGAGATTTACACCGCGCAGGGCATCACCGTGCCGGACCGAATCCTGGAAGAGGGCGTGGCCGCCCTCGAACAGGAGCGTTTCCTCTACAAGCCGCGGACCGGCGGCTTCTCCTTCACGCTCGCCCGGCTCTACGTGACGCGTGCGCGCTGGGGGACGATGGTCGCGATCGTGGCGGGCGCGATCGTGCTCGCCATCGCCGCGTGGTTCTTCCTGGTGAAGCTGCCGGCCGACCGGCGCGTGGCGAACCTCGAGGTGGAACTCTCCGAGACGATCCCGTCCGATCTCAGGACGCTGTCGCAGCAGGTCATCGACCTTGCGGTCGATCCGGCAGTGGACGGGATGGCGCGGTCGGTGGCGGCGGATGGCCTCGCCGCCGCCGCGGCGGGCAATGCCGAGCAGGCACGGGCGGCAGTAGCGAACCTGGAAGGCACCCTCACCGAGTTGCAGCTCACCTACGAGGTCACGATCATCGCCGACCAGAACGCCGACCCCGGCATCTGGCGAGTGCCGAACGCCAATGACGGCGTGCGGAACTACTACCTCATCGTGGAAGCGATCGGGACGAACGGCCGGCCGATCCCGCGCGCCATCACCAGCGAGGAAGACGGCACGACCGAGACCGTCACACGCTGGGGCGTGCGTGTCTCGGAGGCGACGTGGAACCGGGTCGCGGACGATCTCGACGCCGACGGCATCATCCAGAACGACCTGGTTGGCGAGAAGGAACGCGGCCTCCTCGGCGAGACCTGGCTCATGCCGGTCCTCGGCGGCGAAATCCACGAGCGGTAGGAGCAGGGAATTGGTCATCTTCTCCACCGTCCCCGGGTCGATCTACCCCGCCGCCACCGGCCGCGGGATGACCGACATCGACAACGCACTGGAAGCCCTCCGCAAGGAGGAGGCCCGCCTCACCGAGGCGCTGAACGCGGTGACGCAGCAGACCGCGGCCGCGCGCTCGGCCGAGACGGCCGCCCTGTCTGATCTGGCGCGCTTCAAGCTGAAGGAAGGCGGGGCGGCGATCAGCGGCCGGCTCGACCAGGCGGCGCGCGAGGCGGACCAGATGATGGCGGCCCGCGCGACCGAGCAGGCGACGCTGACGACGACGCGGGCCGCAAAAACGGCGGTGCTCGAGCAGCACCGCCAGAACGCCATGGCGCTCCGGAAAGATCTCGAGACGGTCGAGGACCGCATCGAGGCGCTGAAGGACCAGATCGCCGCCCGGCTCGCCGTCGACCCGGCACACAAGGCGCTGGTCGATGCGGAGGATCGTGCGGTCGCCACCGCCGAGGCGGCCCGCAGGAAGGCCGAGCAGGCAGAGGCCGACCGCGCGGACAAGAGCAAGGCGTACGAGTCCGACGTTCTCTTCGCCTACCTGTGGAAACGCGGCTTCGGCACGCCGCAATACGCCTTTGGCGGGCTGACGCGGACCCTCGACCGCTGGGTGTCCAACCTCATCGGCTATCTCGAGGCCCGCCCGGCCTACGCCATGCTGACCGAAATCCCGGTGCGGCTCCGGGCCCATGCCGAGCGCGTCGCCGAGGAAGCGACGACGGCGGCGATCGCGGTCGACGAGTCCGAGGACAGGGCACTGGCGGCGGTCGCCGGGGAGGATCTGGCGGAACGGGCCCGCGCGCTCGCCGAGGGCGTCACCACGCAGCAGGAAGCGATCTCCCCGCTCGAAACCGAAACGGCCGCACTCGACGCCCGGGCCGCGGCCTTTGCGGCTGGCGAGGACGAGCATTTCAGGCGCGCCACCGAGGCCCTCGCCCGGTCGATCGCCGGCGACGAAATCCGCGCACTGCGGCTCGAAGCCGAGCGGACGCCCGCGCCCGAGGACGAGCGCTTCGTCGAGCGCATCGAGCGCGCCCGCGGCGAAATCGCCGGGCTCGTGCCCGACGCCGCGAAAGCCCGCGCCGACCTCGGCGTGGTGGCGACGCGGCGCCAGGAGCTGCTGCGCATCTCGCAGGACATCCGCAGCCGGGGCTGGGACAATCGCGGGCACAATTTCGACCTGGGTGACTTCCTCACCGGCTTCCTCCTCGGCCGCGTCTCCCATGGCGGCCTCTGGGGCCGCATCGAGAACACCCATCGCGGCTCCAGCAGCGGCTGGGGCGGCGGCGGCGGGTTCGGTGGCGGCTTCGGCGGTGGATTCGGCGGCGGCTCGCGCAGCGGTGGCGGCATGCGGAGCGGTGGGGGCGGATTCCGCTCCGGCGGCGGCATGCGGTCGGGTGGCGGTGGCTTCCGCACCGGCGGCGGCATGCGGCGGCGATGAGCGAGGAAGCCGCCCCGGCACGCGAGGCGCCGTACATCATCCGCGATGCGCGCCGCGAAGACGTCCCCTCGCTGGTCGCGATCGAGGAGAAGGCTTTCGACCCCAGCGCCTATGGCGAGGGGTTCACGATGAGCGCCCGCTCGTTCCAGCGCCACGTGAAAGGCAACAGCGTCCTCCTGGTTGCCGAGCGGAATGGCGGCGACCACGCCGTCGCGGGCTATGCGCTCGGATGGGTGAAGACCACCTCCCCCTATGTCCGCTTCGCATCGCTCGCGGTGCTGCCGGAGCATGGCGGGCGGGGCGCCGCCTGGCGGCTGTTCGAGGGCATCGAGAAGGAGGCGCAGCAGCGCGGCCTTCGTGGCGTGCGGCTTGAAATCCGGGAAGACAATGCGCGGCTGCTCGCGCGCTACAAACGGCAGGGCTACGCGATTCTAAGGACGGTTCCCGACTATTACTCTGACGGCGTCGGAGCGATCCGGATGATCAAGGACTTTTCTCCGGCGAATTCTTGACGAAAACTCACAGGGGCGGTTGTCAGCCCCCGGATTCGGGTGTATCCGCGCTTTGCGGCAGGCTCCTCCCGCCGCCAAGGAGAGGGTTCGCCCCCACCAATGTCGAGCTGGCTGATCCTGGTCGATTCGCTCCGGGACTTCGATAACGCCGCGACCCCTCACAAGCTGATCACGACCCGGGACTATCTCGCCCGGCCCCAGCTGTTCCAGGGCAGCCGCCCCCAGATCATCAATCTGGCGCGTTCGTTCGCCTATCAGAGCCGCGGCTACTACTGCTCACTCCTTGCCGAGGCGCGCGGCCACCGCATCATCCCCTCGGTCGAGACGATGGTCGACCTCGGCAGCCGCGCGCTCTACGCGCAGGCGGTGCCAGAGCTCGAGGACGCGCTGCAGAAGTGCATCGCGGCCGGCGCCCGCGTCGTGCCGGAGCGGATGCTCGTCATGTTCGGCAGCGCCCCGGACCGGAAGTTCGACCGCTTTGCAAAGCTCCTGTTCGACTGGTTCCGGAGCCCCGTCCTCGAGGTCCTGATCGAGAAGGGCGACCGCCCCGACCGGCCGCAGATCAGGAAGCTGTCGGCGCTCCCCATCATCAAGCTCGAAGAGCCCGAGCTCAAGATCTTCTACGAGGCGCTCAACCAGCACACCGGGCGGCAGTGGAAGTCGAACAAGGCGCGGGCGACATCGCGCTATTCGTTCGCAACGCTGCACGATCCGGCCGAGAAGATGCCGCCGTCGAGCCTCAAGACGCTGAAATACTGGGCGAAGATCGCGGAGAAGCTCGCCGTCGAAGTGGAACCGATCACCCGCCGCGACCTCGGCCGGCTGGCGGAATTCGACGCCCTGTGGATCCGCGAGACGACATCGATCGACAATCACACCTACCGCTTCGCCCGCCGGGCGATGCAGGAGGGCATGCCGGTCATCGACGACCCGATCTCGATGATCCGCTGCACCAACAAGATCTACCTGCACGAACTGATGAGCGCGAACGGCATCGCCGTGCCGCCGACCGTCACCGTCGGCGGGGCCGGCGACCTTGCGCGCGCCGGGGACGAACTCGGCTTCCCGATGGTGCTGAAGGTGCCGGATTCCTCCTTCAGCCGCGGCGTGAAGAAGGTGGATTCACCCGAGGAACTCTCGTCGCTGGCCAAGCTGTGGCTCGCCGATACCGACCTTCTCCTCGCGCAGGCCTTTGCGCCCACGAGCTTCGACTGGCGCGTCGGGGTCCTCGGCGGCAAGCCGCTGTTCGTCGTCCAGTACCTGATGGCGAAGGGTCACTGGCAGATCGTCAAGCATGAGCCGAACGGCAAGGCGATCGAGGGCGGCTTCAAGTCGATGTCGCTCGGCGAAGCGCCCCCGGCGGTCATCGACATCGGCCTTCGTGCCGCACAGCTGATCGGCAACGGCCTCTACGGCGTCGACATCAAGGAGACGGCGACGGGGCTCTACGTCGTCGAGATCAACGACAACCCCAACATCGAGCACGGCGTCGAGGACGCCTCCGAGAAGGACCAGGTCTGGATCGAGCTCACCAAGTGGTTCATCGACCGGCTGGAATAGCCGCCGGCGCTCCACAGACCGATCCGGTCCGCACTACGCACCCGCACACGCCTCCGCGGGGCTGCTGCCGGTACGGTCTCGGTGCGGGTCGCGTCTTCAGCCCGTCGCAAACGCCGCATTCGACGCAGATCCCCGCGCCGCACGCGGAGCCGGGGCCAAACACCACCGCCGCCGGGACGCATTGGCGATTGCAGGCGGCCCGCGGGTGGGGAACACACGTCCGCCGGCAGTTCCGGGCGAGGCCTTGTCAGATGCCTTGCGCGCGGCTGGTCCGGGAAAATGCGGCCGAGGCCGGCTGCGGGAGGAGGGCACGATGGCGATGCGACATTCGATGATCCTTGCGGCAGCACTGGCCGCAACACCGCTGGTGGCTTGCGCCCAGCAGCCCGCCGGGCAGCTCGGGGTCGATCTCGTCGTCGAGGGACTCCGGTCGCCGGTCCTCGTCGTGTCGCCGCCGGCCGACCGGCGGCTGTTCATCGTCGACCAGGCCGGTCAGGTCTGGATCATTGCCGATGGCGCGCTCGTGGCGGAGCCGTTCCTCGACATCGGCAATCAGTTGACCTTCGGCGGCGAGCAGGGCCTGCTCGGCCTCGCCTTCCATCCCGACTACGCAAGGAACGGCCGCTTCTTCGTCAACCACACCGACAGCGACGGGGATACGCGTATTGCCGAGTATCGCGTCTCGGCCGACCTCAACCGTGCCGATCCCGGGTCCGGCACAACGCTGATCAGTATCGAGGACCGCCGCTCCAACCACAATGGTGGCTGGCTCGCCTTCGGGCCGGATGGCTACCTCTACATCAGCAATGGCGATGGCGGCGGCGGCGGCGACCCGGACCGGAACGGGCAGAATCCGGACACACTGTTCGGAAAGCTGCTCCGCATCGACGTGAACCGCGGTTCCCCCTACGCGATCCCGCCGACGAACCCGTTCGCCAATGGTGGCGGCGCCGGCGAGGTCTTCGCGCTTGGAATCCGCAACGCCTGGCGGCTCGATTTCGACGGAAACCTCATCTACATCGCCGATGTCGGCCAGAACGCCTGGGAGGAGATCAGCGTGATCTCGGTCACCGACGCCGGCGCGAACCTCGGATGGAACATCCTCGAGGGCAACCACTGCTACAACGCCAACCGCTGCGACGACACCGGCACGGTCCGCCCGGTCTACGAGTACGCGCATGGCGAGGGCTGCTCGGTGACGGGCGGCTACGTCTATCGCGGCTCGGCCATGCCCTGGCTCGCCGGCCAGTACCTCTTCGCCGACTACTGCACAGGGTTCGTGCGGTCGTTCGCCTACACGGGCGGCAACCTCGCCGGCGCCGTGACCGACTGGAGCCGGGCGATCGGCAGCATCGGCAACATCCTCTCCTTCGGCGAGGACGCGGCGGGCGAGCTCTACATCACCACCTCCGCCGGCCGGGTGTGGAAGATCGTGCCGCGGTAGCTGTCGCCTTGCGCCCCGTCGTTCCAACAGGGCTCCGCCGCGATGCGGAGCCCCGCTCCTTTCCGGCCGTCACCCGAGGCTGCGGCCGGCCCTTCGAATCCTTGCACCGCCGCTCCCGGTTTCCCATATCTTGAAGCATCAGGGCGTGCGGATGCCGCGTACGGGTCCGGGCCTTCGCAAGGTCGCTTCTGAAGGGCTTTGTCACAGGATGAGCGCGTTCCAACACTCATTCCTCCTCGGCTTCGACGAGTTCGAGCGAGCGCTGGGCCGGGCCGCCCGAAGGGGCGGGGACGGCTACCCCCCGTACAATATCGAGCGTTTCGACGGAAACGAAGAGCGCAGCGAGGTGCTCCGGATCACGCTGGCGGTTGCCGGCTTCCGGAGCGAGGATCTGGACGTGTCGATCGCGGATAACCAGCTTGTGATCCGCGGTCGTCAGCCGGACGAGCCGGAGCGAACGTACCTTCATCGAGGCATTGCAGCCCGGCGCTTCCAGCGGATTTTCGTCCTCGCCGACGGCATCGAGGTTCTGGGTGCTGATCTTTCGAACGGGCTCCTGTCCATCGACCTGGCCCGACCCTTGAAGGAGAAGCCCCCGCGGAGCGTCACCATCGCCGGGCCGCGTACTGGCCCGTAGTACCAGGAGGTACCACTATGGAACGTCACACTGTCATGCCGACCGAAGCCTTCGCAGGTCTTGGTGGCGGCAAGATCGCCTACGTCAAGGCGATGTCTTCGGACGACTTCCGGGCGGCCTTCCCGAATGTGGGGTCGCTGGCTCCCGGACTCGCCCTCTGGGCGCTCCTCAACGCCGACGGCAGCCCGATCATGGTGGCCGACAGCCGCGAGGCCGCGATCCAGAACGCCTGGGAGAACGACCTCTCCACGGTCAGCCTGCACTAACCCGGTCAACCCACAGCGCCGCCTCCGGGCGGCGCTGGCACGTCAGCCCCCGAGTCCGCGCCTGAGCGCCGCGCCAAGATCGAACAGCCGGCGGCGCAGTTCGTCGGCGAAAGTCGTCGGCTCCGGCTGAACGCCCGTGCCGCGCAGTTCGGCGCCGGCCGCGACACCCGCGGCTTCCGGCGGCGGAACGAGCGCTGCCACATCGGCCCCGATCGCCGCGATCCGATCCTCCAGACCCGCAAGGGCGGCGACCACGTCCGTCGCCGCCGCCATCTCCCGCAATGCCAGGAGGTCGGCGGCGATGCCGTCCACCGCCTCACGCAGCGGAGCCGCCGCTGCGTCGGCCGCGGGAACGATGGCGTCCAGCGTCGTGTCGATCGTGTCGAGGCGGGCCATGATGTCGGGCGTTGCCGCCACTGCAATCACGCCGATGCGGTCGACGGCTGTCGCCAGCACCGCCAGTTCCTCGCGGAGGCCCTGCGCCACCGCCGCAAGATCGGACGGCGCGATGCCTGGCGAAGCGGCCGCGGCGAGGGCCACCTGCTGCGCCGCGACGGCGTCGATGCGACCGGCGACTGCCTCGACCGCGGCAGGGAGGCCTGCAAGCGCCGTGACCTGATCCACGAGACCGGCGACATCGGTGCGCAGACCGTCGAGCGCGGGCGACGGCGCGGCCGCCTGCTGGCCGAGCACGGCCAGCGGGACGGCGAGCGCTTCGAGGCGGCTCTCGATCGCCGCAAGCCGCGCGGCGACGGCCGGATCGGGCAGCGGCGCGGGGGGAATGGCAGCGACCGCTTCGGCGACCGCGTCGAGTTCGGTCGCGAGCGCGGCAACCGCTGCAACCAGCGCCGGATCAAGCGGCCCGGCGCCGAGAAGAGCCACGGCCTCGTCCAGTCCCGCAAGCCGCTGGCCGATTTCGACCAGGGCCGCCACGGTCTCGGGATCGGGGAGCATGACGGCCGGAACCGGA
>CAXNGA010000019.1:0-11268 GCA_964201375.1 Kaistiaceae bacterium | reverse complement strand
GCGGGTGAACAGCGGAATGAAGGCCGAGTTGAACGCGCCCTCGGCGAACAGGCGGCGAAACAGGTTCGGAAAGCGGAAGGCGACGAGGAAGGCGTCGGCGACCGGGCCGGTCCCGAGCGCTGCCGCCATGAACATGTCGCGGACGAACCCGATGACGCGGCTCGTGGCCGTGGCGCCTCCGACGGTGATGAAGTTCCTTGTCAGGCTCACGGGCGGCGGACCTTGCGGGCTGGGCACCAGGCCGCGGCGGTAGAGGAGACGGGAACTGCTGGCATGAAGAGGGTCGGACTGCCGTCACGCGGAAGGATGCTGGCCGCACGGGCAACATCGCGCGGCGGAGACGATCTCATATACCGGAGTCGCGGCGATTCTGGGCCCTGACGCGGGGCGGTCCACCAGTGGAAAGCGCAGCCGCATGAACACGCACGACCGGCACCAGGCGCCGCGCTGCCGGTGTCGGGGGTCAAAGCCCGCCCGCAGGGGGCGCCTTCATCCCGGCCGGACCAGAAGAATTCCTCCGTACCGTTATGGTCCGTTCCCGTCCCGCTGCTGTTTCAGTCTCCAAAATCGGGTTTGCCGCCCCAGATAAGCCACGTCTTCGCCTTGATTGCCTCCCAAAAGTGACGCGCCCGTGAGCTCAGGCTCCCGGGTCCGGAAGGCGTATTTTAGTAGAAAACAATATTCAGGAGGGAAGTCGCATGAGGAAGGTTATCCTGTCGGTCGCCGCGCTCGCGCTGGTGACCACGGCTGGAATCGCGGTCGCACAGCAGGCTGCAACGCCGCCGCGCCCGTACTACGTCGGCAATGAAGGTGTCGGCCTGCCCGTCGCCCCGCCGGCCCCGACGGCCGAGAATCCGACGCCGCCGAACAACTTCGCCGCCGCTTCGGACAATGTCCGGATGTTCGGCGCGCTCTACTCGGTCGAGAGCTGCGTGTTCGACGCCACCCGTGGCGTGATCGTCGCCCCGAACCGCGGCGTCGGCCAGGCCGTGCGCGCCAACGACGCGTGGATCGCCTTCATCAACAGCGATGGCACCGTGAACACGCCGCGCTGGGTCGGCATCCAGAACGCCGGCGCGCAGCGTGACGGCATGGACCCGCCGCTCGTCCTCAACGAGCCGTTCGGTTCGTTCATCCACAACGGCATCCTCTACCTCGCCGATCGTGACGGCGGCGTGCCGAACACCGAACCGGGCGCCACCGGCAACACGCCGAGCGTTGCGGTGATCCGCATGTTCGACATGGCGACCGGCGCCCCGGCCGGCTCGATCACCGTCGCGGGCACGACCGGCCTCAACGACATCACGGTTGCCGCCGACGGCACGATCTACGGCACCCAGAGCGGTGGCGTGGTCAACGACCAGAACCCGAACGCGGCCGAGACCTGGCAGGTCTGGCAGATCAACCCGGACGGCACGTCGTCGATCCTCATCCAGGGTGCGCCGCTCAACCGCCCGAACGGCATCGAGATGGACAACGACGGCAACATCGTCGTGGTCAACATCGGCAGCCCCGACGTCATCACCTTCGGACGCGACGGCGCGGTTCTGAAGACCGAGCAGGCGGCGCAGACCGGCAATGACGGCCTCGTCATCATGCCGGACGGCACCAAGTACGTGTCCTCGGTCACCCTCGGCGGCATCTCGATGCTCCCGGCCGACGGCAGCCCGGCCACGCTGATCGCCACGAACATCCCGAGCGCGGCCTCCATGTGCTACGATCCGAGCGCCAACCAGCTCGTCGTCCCGATGAACGCGAACAACGGGTTCGCCCTCGTCGCCCTGCCCTAGCGCAGGCCTTTCCCCGCCTCCCGGCGTCCGGGCGGCGGGCACCTTTACCGAGCCTTCGGCGCCGTTCCTCCCTGCGGAGGGGCGGCGCCTTCCTTTTGGGGCATCGGGTGGGACTTTCGGGGCGTCGGCGCTACTCTCCGGGCAGCCGCGCCCGAGGGGCGCCACCCCAGGACCGAGTCGTCGCCTTGCGGGCCTATCTGACGCGCCACCAGCCTCCGACCGGCCGCCGCAGATCGGCCCTCGCGGGGCTTGGCGCCGGGATCGCCCTCGCCGTCGTCGGCGGCCTTGGCGCCCTCACCGGCCAGCCCCTGGTGATGGCTCCGTTCGGCGCCACCGTTGTCCTTCTCTTCGCCGTTCCGGGCAGTCCCCTGTCCCAACCGGCAAACGTCGTCGGTGGCCATGTGCTGGCGACCGCGATCGCGCTCCTCCTTCGCGCCGGGCTCCCGAACGAATGGTGGGCCGCGGCGATCGCGGTGGGCGTCGTCGTGGGTGTCCTGGCGGCGCTGCGACTGACCCATCCGCCGGCGGGCGCCGATCCGCTCGTGGTGTTTGCCGCGGACCCCGGCATCTTCTTCCTGATTGCCCCGGTCCTCGTCGGCGCGGTGCTTCTCGTCGCGCTGGCAACCGCGTTCCACCGCTTCTCGGGCTCGCTCTACCCCCTGGCGCTGCCGCCGCATCCGGGCCCGCCGCCCCATGGGGTTCCGCCCCCCACGGAACCGCCGGCGCCCTGATCCTCGCCGCCGGATTTGCCCGGCACGCGCAGAGCGCCTATCTCAGCCCGAAATCGGAGGAAGAGCGATGAAGGTCGGCATTCTCGGAACGGGCCCGGTCGGACGGGCACTCGGACATGGGTTCGTGACACTCGGCTAACAGACCAGGCTCGGCGCCCGCGAGGCGGGCAGCGCGAACGCTGCGGCGTGGGCGGCGGCGCATGGGGGCCTCGGCAGCACCGGCACCTTCGCCGAAGCCGCATCGTTCGGTGACGTCGTGGTGGTGGCGACCCTCGGAACCGCCCTGCCGGAGGTCGCCGCCGCGGCGGGCCCCGGCAACTTCGCCGGCAAGGTGGTGATCGACGTCACGAACCCGCTCGACATGTCGCGCGGCTTTCCGCCGGGCCTTGCCATCGCCGGGCACGATTCCGGCGGCGAGACGCTGCAGCGCGCGCTCCCGGCGGCAAGGGTCGTGAAGGCGTTCAACACCGTCAACAACGGCCTCATGTTCCGCCCGCGCTTCGCCGAAGGCACGCCCGCCATGATGATCGCCGGCAACGACGCCGATGCAAAGGCGACCGTGTCGTGCATCCTGGCCGAGTTCGGCTGGCCGTCCCTCGACCTCGGCCCCATCACCTCCGCCCGCTGGCTCGAGGCGATGTGCCTGGCCTGGGTGATGGCGGGCATCGCCACCGGCAGGTGGGACCATGCTTTCAAGGTCGTGAACGCCGAGCAGGGCGCGCCAGCGGCGGAGTAGCCGGCGGCGCCCTTGCGTCGTGAGGATGGTGACGGCGCCACCTCTCCCTCCGGGGAACGATTGGCTATACCCTCGACCGCGCCTGCCGGCGTAATCGGGAGGTCGTCTCCCCCAAGGAGGGGGAGAGACAGAGCCTATTTGAGGACCGCCGAGGCCCAGCCGGTGAGAATGTACTTCTCGTGGGTGGTGCTGATCTGGCTGCGGTGCGGGTAGCAGAAGTTCGCCGGGAACATCAGGACCTTCCCCTTCTGCGCCTGGCAGACATAGTCGTGGCCCAGGAATTCCGTGCCGCCGCCGGGAACGTCGCAGAGGTAGAGCAGGAACACGAGGTGCCGGTTGGCGGTCGAGCCGGTCGCATCGCAATGCCAGGCATGATAGCCGCCGCCCGGCTTGTAGTACTGGAAGTGCGGCATGTACTGGAATTCGACCTCCTGCCGCCACGACGCGTCAACGTCGGTGTAGTAGCGCGGGATGAACTCCAGGAACTGGCGCATCACGTCATTGTAGCCGGAGTCGTCCGGGGACGGGATCTCGGGATGATTCGGCGGCAGTGACTCGACCGCGAAATCCTCGCTGTCCTTGATCTTCTTGATGACCTGGTAGTTCCCGGTACGACCTGGGCCAGTGAAGCCGAGGCGCCGGGCAGTGCGGAACAGGTCCAGAAGCTTGTCGCAGACGCCGATGTCCTCGAGGAAATACTCCCTGACGAAGTTGAGATGCATGTCCTTCTTGACTGCGGCCGAGACGTCGGGGGCGGCAATGTTCATCTGATCCTCCCAGATCATTTCCCCGGCAGGATATGCCATGCCCCCCGGTGGTTCAACCCCGGCCGTCGGCGATTAGGCCCTTCGCAAACCCAGCGGGCAGTGCTACAGGAGGCTCACACTGCCAGGACAGAAGCCAAGGGAGCGAAGCGTGGCCGACAACAAGCAGAGCAAGATCGTGGACGTGCCAACCGTCCAGGAAGTCTACGCCAACCAGTTCATCTCGGCGGGCTTCGACGGCGCCTCCATCACCATCAATCTCGGCACCTCGCGCCTGATGCCGTCGAAGATGGGCGAAGGCATCAAGGAGGGCAACGAGCCCGCCGTGTTCGTCACCGCCCGCCTCGCCATCTCGGCACCGGCCGCGATCGACTTCATCACCCAGGTCTCCGGCATGCTCGACAAGATCGGCCTGACCGGCAAGGGCGGCCCTGCCGCCGCCGCGGGCGGCGCCAAGCCGACGGTCCTCGCCGGCGACACCTGGAAGCGGTAGTTCGCGGAACGTCCGGCGGGTACCAATTACCCGCCGACTCCTGTCAGCCCGAGCCCATCACCTCCGCCACGGCCCGCAGAAATCCCGCCAGGTTCTCCGTCATGTAGTGCGCCGCCGGCTCGGGGCCTTTTTCGAGGTCCCATTCGGCGACAAACACCTCGCGGGTTCCCGGCGGCAGGACCAGGACCGTGGCCATGCCGAGGCGCCTCGGCTCGATCAGGTTGCGGGCGAGGTCCTCGAAGATCGCGGTGCGGGCCGGATCGGCGCCGGTATCGGCGATGAGGCGCGCATAGACGTTGGGATGCGGTTTTGCGTACTGGCCGCTGCGGGCGAAGTCGAAGATCCGCGCGAAGAGATCCGTCATGCCGAGCCGCGCGAGGACCTTCTCGGCGTGCTGCAGCGGGGAGTTGGTCAGCACGTAGCGCGGCCCCGGCAGCGCCGCGATCGCCGCCGCAAGCTCCGGGTTCGGCTCTATCGCCGAATGATCGACGTCGTGGACCCAGGCGAGGTAGGCGTCCGGCGAGATTCCGTGCTCGGTCATCAGGCCGCGCACGGTCGCGCCGTAGCGGCCGTAGAGATCCTGCCGGACGCGGTCGGCCTCGTCGGCCGACAGGTTCAGTTCGCGGCGGATGAAGCTCCGCATCCGCTCGTCGTAGATTGCCGCGAGCTCCGGCGTGGGCGCGTAGAGCGTGTCGTCGAGGTCGAAGACCCATGCGGCGACGCGCCCGAACGGCGACAGGTCGTCGTCCGGGTCGACGCCCGGATGCAGCGCCCGCCGCGGGGCCATGCGGAAACCTATTTGGCGGCGACCACGCCGATCTCCACCAGCATCCGCGGATCGGCGAGTTTTGCCTCGATCGCCGTGCGCGCCGGAAGGTCCCTGCCGCCGGTCCACGGCGTCCATGCGGCGTTCGCGGCGTCGCGGGTCCGCATGTCGGCGAGGTAGAGGTTCGCCGAAACGATCCGGCTCCTGTCCGTGCCGCACAGCGCCAGCAGTCGGTCGATCTCGGCCAGGATCTCCTCGGTCTGGCCCTTCACGTCGGCGTCGAGTCTGGTGGCGACGATGCCGGCGGTGAAGACGAAGCCATTGGCCTCGACGACCTTGGAGTAGATGGCCGACGACTCGTGGCGGGTGATGGTGGTCATGGGTCTCTCGTCAGGTTGCCCCGGGCGTTTGCCCGGGAGGCTTGGCTAGCGGGTGATGAGGGTGCCGGCGCCGAGTTCGGTGAAGAGTTCGAGGATCACGGCGTGGGGCGTCTTGCCGTCGAGAATCACGACACCCTCGACGCCGCGCTCGATCGCCTCGATGCAGGTCTGGACCTTCGGGATCATGCCGCCCGAGATGACGCCGGAGGCAATCAGCGCCTTCGCCTCGGCGACGGTGAGCTGCTTGATGAGCTTCCTGTCGGCGTCGAGGACGCCGGGAACGTCGGTGAGGAAGAGAAGCCGCGCGGCGCCGAGCGCGCCGGCAATGGCGCCGGCGAACGTGTCGGCATTGATGTTGTAGGTCTCGCCGTCCTCGCCCGGCGCCACCGGCGCGATCACGGGAATGAGGCCCGCCTTCGACACCATGTCGATGACCTCGCGGTTGACCTTCCACGGTTCGCCCACGAAGCCGAGGTCGATCACCTTCTCGATGTTGGAATCGGGGTCGCGCTCGCCGCGGGTCAGCTTCCGCGCGATGACCATGTTGCCGTCCTTGCCGGAGAGGCCAACGGCCTTCCCGCCGGCGGCGTTGATCGACATCACGATGCCTTTGTTGATGGTGCCTGCGAGCACCATCTCCACGACCTCGACGGTCCGCCTGTCGGTGACGCGGAGGCCGCCGCGGAACTCGCTCTTGATGTCGAGCTTCTCGAGGAGTCTTCCGATCTGCGGCCCACCGCCGTGGACGACCACGGGGTAGACGCCGGAAAGCTCGAGGAGGGTGATGTCCTTGGCGAAGGCCTGGGATAGGTCGGGGTCGCCCATGGTCGAGCCGCCATACTTAACCACGACCGTCTTGGTGTCGTAGCGCAGCATGTATGGCAGGGCGGTCGCGATGACGCGCGCACGCGCGACGAAATCGGCGTCGCCTTCAGGGGTCGGCCCGGTCATTGCAGGGGTCTCGGTCAGCTTGACGGGCGGCCTCTATAGCGGCTTTCCCGCAAGCCTGCAAAACATGGCCCGGCGAAGCCGCCGGACCGCTGATCGCGGCAGGATCAGGCCATCGCCGAGCTGGCGGCGGCGGGCTGCGGCATCGGCGCCACGATCCGCGGCGAGGAGGCGACCGACAGCGTCTGGCCCTCGACCAGCATGCGGCGCTCGAACGCCGTCGAGCGGAAGCTCGGGTAGCGATCCTGAACCCTGGTGCGAACGTTCCGGTAGTCGCACATCATGAGGAAATGCGGCTTGAGCAGCGTCGGATAGAACCGGGG
This sequence comes from Kaistiaceae bacterium, assembly GCA_964201375.1. Lineage (GTDB taxonomy): Bacteria > Pseudomonadota > Alphaproteobacteria > Rhizobiales > Kaistiaceae > JADLGL01. The sequence goes on along the minus strand of CAXNGA010000019.1, from coordinate 4,337 downwards.
CTCGCCCACCGGCATGCATTCGAAGGTCCGGCGGTAGAAGGCGCGGTGCTCGCTCTTCACGGTCGCAAGGATGTAGTCGGCGCGGAAATACTCGGCGACCAACCACGGGATGCGGATCGTGAGATAGGGCAGCAGCCCGGGATACCGATGCGCGAACGTCTCGTCCGAGGCGAAGCGGGTCGGGTCGATCAGTGTCTTCCCGCTTTCGAGGAGCGGCACCAGGAGGTCCGGAAAGACCTCCATCGCGGGGCACTCCGGCAGGGCCGCCGTAACAACGCTGACGCGAATCGTGCCGGCCAGTCCGCCGTCGATGTAGATACCGAAGATCGAGGTGTTGTCGAGATCGTCGTAACGATCGCTCAGACGCCGGTCGAACCTCGGGGCTACACCGTCTTCACGAAGGTAAGAATTGTATCGAAGCTCGAAGATTCTTTCCCTGTCGGAGTCATCGACAGCAACTCGATAGTCAACGTGGTCGAGCAATTCTTCGACTCGATCGACAAGACCAGTCTGCTTGCTCGCAAGCGCAACCGTGCTCATTGGACACACGCCTCCTCGGAAGCGACCCGCCAGTCGCCTCGTTATGAGAAGGTTAACAAAACACTAACGCAATAGTAAGACCTTTTAGGTAAACGAGACTAAAAGATGAAGCGTTAACGTTAATGCGCGCGGGGCCCGGCGTGGGACAGAATCGTCACGCGTTGCCTTAAGCTACTGTTCCGCAAGAAAAAATCGCCGAAACCCTAGGCGGCTTCGATGCGGCGGGGGACGCCGCTGGCCTTGCTGCCCGCGAAAGGCAGCCCACCCTCCGCCGCATGGAGCGCGATGAACTTCCGTGCCTGTGCAACCGGAAGCGGCATGCTGAAGAGATAGCCCTGGACCTCCTCCACCGCGTCCTCGGCGGCGATCATGTCGAGCTGCTCCTGCGTCTCGATCCCCTCCACCGCCACGCTGAGGCCGAGCGACGAACTCAGCCGCGCAACGCCCTTGAGCAGGGTGAGGGAACGATCGCCCGAGTTGAGCTGCGTGACGAACGAGCGGTCGATCTTCACCTTGTTGAGCGGGAAGGTGTGCAGGTAGCTGAGGCCGGAATAGCCCGTGCCGAAGTCGTCCAGCGCGATCCGGACCCCCTGCGCGACGAGCTCGCTCAGGATGGTGCGCACCCCCGGCGTGTCGCGCAGCAGCACCGATTCCGTGATCTCGAGTTCCAGGCGCTTCGGCGAAAGGCCGGACTCGGCGAGCGCCTCGGCGACCACGGCGGTCAGCCGGCTGTGCTTGAACTGGACCGAGGAGAGGTTGACCGCGACCCGCACGCTCTCGGGCCAGGTCGCGCATTCCTTCGTAGCGGTCCGGATGACCCAGTCGCCCATCTCCTTGATGATGCCGATGTCCTCGGCCGCGGGGATGAACTTGGCGGGCGGGATCAGCCCGCGCTCCGGGTGATTCCAGCGGATGAGCGCCTCGCAGGTGGTGACCTGGTTGGTGCGGAGATTGATGAGCGGCTGGTAGTAGAGTTCGAACTGTCCCTCGGCGAGCGCGCGGCGAAGGTCCATCTCGAGCGCGCGCTTGGCCTGGACCTCGGCATCCATCGACGGATCGAACGTCCGCCAGCCGCCGCGGCCGTTGGCCTTGGTGTGGTAGAGCGCCATGTCGGCGTTCTTCAGCAGCAGATCCGCGTCGCTGCCGTCGCGCGGGGCGATCGCAACGCCGATGCTGGTGCCGATGATCACGTCCTTGCCGTCGATCTGGTAGGGCCTGGATACCGTCTCGATGATCCGGCGCGCGAGGTCTTCGAGGGCGGTGAGGTCGCGGTGGCCGAGATACTGGAGCACGACGAACTCGTCGCCGCCGAAGCGGGCCACGACGTCCGGCGCCGCGATGATCGACCGCATGCGGTCGGCGACGGCGCACAGGAGCGCGTCGCCGGCGGGATGGCCGAGCGTGTCGTTGACCTGCTTGAACTCGTCGAGATCGACGAAGAGCACCGCGAACTGCTCATCCGGCCGCGCCATTTCGAGCAGGTCGGAAAGGTGTTCGTGGAAGTTGTTGCGGTTCGGCAGCCGGGTGAGATTGTCGAACCGCGCGAGGCGGTGGATGCGCTGCTCGGACGAGCGGCGCTCGGTGACGTCCTCGGCGATCACGACCGAGCCGCCGTTCTCCATCGGTCGCGCCGTGAGCGAGAGCCAGCGGTCCCTGCCGGCCTCGACGATCAGCTCTCCCGGGGCGCCCGAGAGCCGGCGCTCGAACTCGCCGGCGAACTTTCCAAGGTCGGTAGCGTCCGAGAAGACCTGGCTCGCGGTCCAGAGCTCGGCCGGCGTCATCCCGGAAACGACGATGGCGCGCGAAATGCCCAGGAGCTCGATGAGCCGCTCGTTCGCCACCACGAGCCGACGGTCGCCATCGAACATCAGCAGCCCGTGCGGCATGTTGTTGAGCGCGGTCGTGAACCGCGCTGCGAGCTGGGTGATGTCGCGGGCCGAAATCACGGCATCGAGGAGTTGCTTGCGCAGCCTGTCGGCGATCAGCTTCAGCGACACCAGGAAGGGCAGCAGAACCAGAAAAAGAATCGCGAAATACCAGCCCCCGGCGACGGCCATGGCCGCACTGAGGGGAAGGCCGCCGATCAGAATCTGCGAGTTGACCAGCGCCGCGCTGGCAAAATTCCTGCCGGACACGCCGATGAGATAGGCAATCAGCACCGCGAAGCTGAAGAGCCGGATGAACGGATCTTCGGTGAGAATGAAGCAGGTGAGCGTCCAGCTGCTGAGAAGGCCGACATAGACTGCCGAGCCGACGATGTACCTGAACTCGCGGTCCCTGATCGCTTCCGTGGTCCGAAGCGTGGGGCGGACGCGATGATAGGATCGCATGTCCAGGACGCGGAAGAACGTTGCCGCCGCGATGGCGACCGCGAACCCGCCCAGAAGCCAGCTATGGAGCTGCCATGCCGACGTGAGGACCGCGATCGTCGCAGAGGTCGCCCCCACGAACAGGACGGTGCTGATCTCGTGAAGTGCGTCGACGAGCGAGCCGTAGATGTCGAGCGGAACAGCCGCCTGCCCGGGGCGATCCGCCTTCCGGGACCTAGCCTTCACAGGGACACTGGCCATCGAACTGCCTGGCTCCGACGAGTACTTAGGCTGCCGGTTGGTCGCGCATGCCCAATCCGAAACGGGGCGGCCCGGCCGGTCCGGGCACGCCGCGTTCCAGCGGGCAACTCAGGCCGCGGCGGTCCTGCCGACGGTGCCGGTCGCCCGCATCGGGGCGGCGGCCACATCCTTGAGGAACCGGTCGAAAATCGGGTTGAATAGTTGAGGATTCGTCAAGAACGGCGCATGCCCCTCGCCGCGCAACACGAAGTTGTGCTTCTCCCACAGGTTCGCGTAGACGAGGCTGCCGAGGTAGTCGACGTTGACGATCGGGTCGTTCTCGCCATTCACTAGGGCGACCGGCTTCTGGCTCGTTTCGACCAGGGTGCGCTGGTCGGAGCTGCCGCCCGTGAAGGCGGTCGCGATCACCAGCCGGCGACAGCGTCCATCAGCGCGTCGAATGTCACGCCGGAAGGCGTCGGAGGCGGCCGGACCGAAGACACCGTTTGCGAACGTATCGACCTCGGCGTCGCTCAGCACCTCCTGGCCGATGAGCGGCAGCACGGGGTGCATGCGGAACCCGCCCATGAACGATTCCGGATCGGGATGGACCGGCGGCGTCGCCGTCAGCATCAATCCGGCAAGGCCCGCGAAGCGCGGCATGAGCTCGATGGCGACATGACCGCCAAGCGACCAGCCGTAGACGATGGCCCTGTCGACCCCGAGAGCCTGCAGAACCTCCATCGTCGCATCGGCAAGGCCGCTGAGGGAATAGGTCCGGTCGGGATCGAACGCGTTGCTCGAATCGCCGTGGCCGGGCAGGTCGAACGCGATCATGCGGTAGTCAGCGCCGGCCGCACTTTCGAGCTGGTGAACGAAAACGCTCTTGCTGCACGAATTGCCGTGGATGAGGACAACGGGCATCCCGGTGCCGGACGTCTCGGCCACCGCGATGTCGGCGTGACTGGTATGAATGGTATGCTTCCTGAGCATTTCCGTTCCTCCTTGGGCAGGTTTTCTGGCCGGATCCCGCCGATGCGAACCGGGCCCAGACAAACTGTTCTTCCACAACCCTCTCACATTGTTGCTTCCAAACCTTTAACCCGTCTTATTCATAAGCGTTCGGATTTCGGCAGCGGTTTTGCTGCGGCGTGAAGGGGGTCGCGGTCCTGCTCAGCGTGTTTTTCACCGCGGCGTAGGCTGGAACGTGTGGAACGCGTTGGAGAGACGGAGCGGGGTGGCGGGGGC
>CAXNGA010000018.1:0-11303 GCA_964201375.1 Kaistiaceae bacterium | reverse complement strand
GGAATGCGTCGCTTCTTGATCTCGACCTGCACCGTGTTCGTGCGGCCGTGGGAGAAGCTCTGGCGAACGGTCCCGTGTTCGGTACGGGGCTTCAACCCCAGCGTCGGCTTCTTCTGTCCAACGCTGATGGTCTTGTCGCCGGTATTCTTGGTCTCGGTCATACGCTCTGCTGCTCTGCGGACGGTTCCGCGCTATCGGTCAAAAGCAATGCCCCGCCAGCCTGCGGTTCCGGGGAAAGGAACCGGGCAAGGGCGTCGAAGAGGTCGAGGGCGTTCTGGCTCGCCCGGCCTGCGAGCAGGGCAGCATGTATCACATGTGGCCTGCCCAATGCCAAACTCATTTCCAGCGCGGTGAATACGCGGATCACGGGGATTGCCGGCCCGCTCCCCGCGGCCCGTCGCGCGGCGCGTTCGAGCTTCTCGGTGCCGTCCGCGCCGGCATCCGTCGCTTCGACCAGCGCCGCCACCTTCCCCGTCGCGAGCGCGGCCTCGACCTTGGCAAAGCCGAGGACGAGTTCGCCGGCTTTCCGCGCCATCGAGAGGCCGCCGAGCGCGCCTTCCCGCATCAACTGCTCGAGAAGACCGGACAGCCCGGGCTCCACCTTTGCGGTCTCCCTGAAGGCCCGCGAGAACAGTTTCCGCTTCTCCGCCTCCGCCACCGTGGCGGCGTTGGCGCTCACCCACACGCCGCGTCCTGGCAGCCTGTTGCGGAGATCCGGCGTCACCCGTCCGTCAGGATCGAGGACGAAACGCAGCAGCTCTGTCACCGGCCTTTCGGCCCGTGTCACGATGCAGGTGCGGCTCGTCGGTTCGTTCTTGCGCGGCATATGGCGACGCCCATGGCTCAGACTGCCGGGGCCGGTTCTTCGGCCTCCGCAGCTGCCGCGGCGGCGGCTTCAGCCTCCGCCTTGGCGGCCAGATCGGCCTCGGTGACCCAGCCGGCCTTGATGCGGGCCGACATGATCATCGCCTCGGCTTCGGTACGGGTGACGCCGAAGCCATCGAGGGCGCCGGCGTGGAAGGTCGATTCGCCTTCCTTTCGCTCGGTGTAGCCGGTGAGTTCGTCCGGGATCGAACCGGCGAAATCCTCCAGGCTCTTCACGTCGGCCTTGCCGAGGGCAACGAGCATGCCGGGCGTCACGCCCTCGATGGCCTTGAGGTCGTCTGACACGCCGAGCGCCCTGCGCTCCGCGTCGAGCTCCGCATCGCGCCGCTCGAGATATTCCTGGGCGCGGTTCTGCAGTTCGCCCGCGGTCTCCTCGTCGAAGCCCTCGATCGAGCCGAGCTCGCCGAGGTCGACGAAGGCGATTTCCTCGACCGAGGCGAAGCCCTCCGAGGCGAGGAGCTGCCCGACCAGTTCGTCCACGTCCAGCGCCTCGATGAAGAGGCCGGAACGCTCCTGGAATTCCTTCTGGCGCCGTTCCGACTCTTCCTGCTCGGTGAGGATGTCGATGTCCCAGCCGGTGAGCTGCGAGGCGAGGCGGACGTTCTGGCCGCGCCGGCCGATGGCGAGCGAAAGCTGGTCGTCCGGGACGACGACCTCGATGCGCTCGGCGTCCTCGTCGAGCACGACCTTGGACACTTCCGCCGGCTGGAGCGCGTTGACGATGAACGTCGCGGCGTCCGGATTCCACGGGATGATGTCGATCTTCTCGCCCTGGAGTTCGTTCACGACCGCCTGGACGCGGGAGCCGCGCATGCCGACGCAGGCACCGACCGGGTCGATCGAGGAGTCGCGCGAGATGACGGCGATCTTGGCGCGGCTGCCCGGATCGCGGGCGACCGACTTCACCTCGATGATGCCGTCATAGATCTCCGGCACTTCCTGGGCGAACAGCTTGGCCATGAACTGCGGGTGGGTGCGCGACAGGAAGATCTGCGGCCCGCGCTGCTCGCGGCGGACGTCGTAGACGTAGGCGCGGACGCGGTCGCCGTAGCGGAACGTCTCGCGCGGGATCAGTTCGTCGCGGCGGATGATGCCTTCGCCCCGGCCGAGATCGACGACCACGTTGCCGTATTCGACGCGCTTCACCTGGCCGTTGACGATCTCGGTGATGCGGTCCTTGTATTCGTCGTACTGGCGGTCGCGCTCGGCCTCGCGGACCTTCTGCACGATGACCTGCTTGGCCGACTGGGCGGCGATGCGGCCGAAATCCATCGGCGGGAGCGGCTCGGCGATGAAGTCGCCGACCTGTGCTGCCGGGTTGCGGCCGCGGGCCTCGTCGAGCGCGATGTCCTTGGCCGGGTCATCGACCACCTCGACGACCTTGAGGAGGCGCTGCAGGCGCATCTCGCCGGTCTTCGGGTTGATCTCGGCGCGGACGTCCGTCTCCGAGCCGTAGCGCGAGCGCGCGGCCTTCTGGATCGCGTCCTCCATCGCCTCGATGACGATCATGCGGTCGATCGACTTCTCGCGGGCGACGGCGTCGGCGATCTGCAGCAGTTCAAGACGGTTGGCGCTGACGGCCATGGCTCAACTCTCCGAAATGTCGGTCTCGGTGACGGTGCCGTCGCTGGCACCCTTCCTTTGGCGCTTGGCTCCGGCGCGGTCGGCCTTCCTGGCCTCTTTCAGCGCCTTCTTGGCCTGCTTCTCGGCCCGGAGCGAATCCCGGATCAGGTCGTCGGTGAGCACGAGCCTCGCCTCGCCTATGTCCTCGAGGCGCAGCATCGCTTCGACCTCGGCGTCGGCCTCGTCGTATTTCAGCCGCAGGCGGTCCGCCTCGATGCCGACGATCTCGCCGGCAAAGCGCTTCCGCCCGCCGACCGCGATCGCCATCTCGATCCTGGCCGTGTAGCCGATCGCGCGCTCGAAATCCGAGCGGCGGACCAGCGGACGGTCCATGCCCGGCGACGATACTTCGAGCCGGTAGGCGTTCGTTATCGGGTCGGCGACGTCAAGCACCGGCGACAGGTTCTTCGATATCTGCTCGCAGTCGTCGATCGCCATCGTCCCGTCCGGCCGCTCGGCCATGACCTGGAGCGTTCCGCCGTCGCGCGCCGAAATCTTCACCCGCACGAGGCGATAGCCGAGCTCCTCGATGACGGGCGCAGCGATCTGCGCGACGCGGGCTTCCATGCCCGTCTCGACGACGATGCGCTCTTCGCTGATGCCGGCGTCCGCCAAAGAACCTGCCCGAAACCTGGACTCGATTGACCCGGACCGACGATGATCAAGTGCGAAAAGAGCGGGCCCCGGGGGTCCACTCCAACGAAAGGATCATCGTTGAGGGTGATATCGCTGATATAGTCGCTTTCCCGCCCGTTTGCAACGCTCACCAACGATGAGGCCGCGGAGCAATGGAGAGCGTCCGGAAGCCGTCGATCGGGTTCTACTCGCCTTGGCCACCGGATTTCTCCGATATGCTTAGTGTCCGTTCATATTTCAGCCCTAAACCAGGGTAAGGTTCAAACAAGCGATCCGTCGAGCCGCCTCGAGCGAAGGGGCGGACGGAAGGGGAATGAAGGCGATGTCCACGCCTCTCGATATTGCGGTCGAGATCGCAGGCGAGTTGATGCGCTCGCGCGCCGCCGCCAGGCCGCTCGACGTTGCGCTCGTCGCCCGTGACATCTCGCGCCGCCATGCTGGCAGCGGCTATTCCGACATCGAGATCGCCGACGCCCTCGCCGAAGAGGGCGTTCGCGCTGGCGTGCTCAAGCGCGGCCCGCGTCTAGCCACGCTGGAAGAGAAGCCGCTCTCCGCGAACTTCTCAGCCTGGCGGCAATCCAAGCCGTCGCGCGATCAGCCGGTCGAGGAGCCGCGGCGGCAGGAGCCGCATCAGGCGCTCCGTCACCGGATGCGGCGTGATGAGATAGCGCGTCCGGGGGCGCCTGGCGTCGAGGAGGATGCGCGCGACCAGCGCCCCCACCTTCTCCGCCGCGAGCCCGCCTTCGCCCGCCGCGAGCGCGACGGACCGGAACTCCGCCGCCGGTGCCGCATAGGGCGTGCCGGCGAGCGCCGAGGAATCGGCCGCACCCGCCTTCCGCCAGATCGGGGTCCGGATTCCGCCCGGCTGCACGATGACGACGTCGATGCCGCGCATGCGGAGTTCGCGGCGGAGGCTCGCCGACATCGCCTCGAGCGCCGCCTTGGACGCCGAATAGGCCCCGAGGAACGGCATCGCGGTCGCCGCGGCCACCGACGAGACGTTGACGATCCGGCCGCCACTCGACAGGAGCGGCAGGAAGGCCTGCGTCACGGCCAGGACTCCGGTGAGGTTGACCTCCATCTGGTCGCGGAACTCGGCCAGCGGCAGGTGTTCCAGCGGCCCCGGCACGGCAATGCCGGCATTGTTGACGATGCCGCGGAGACCGGTCGGGGCGAACGCCTTGGCTTCGGCCGCCGCCGCAGCGATCGCCGCGGGATCGCGAAGGTCGAAGACGAGGGCGCGGGCCGAGGGTCCGGGCGCTGATGCAAACGACGCTGCGTCGGCAGCCGTCCGCACGCTGCCGATCACGCGCACGCCGCGCGCCGAAAGGGCCGAGGCGATAGCCCGCCCGATGCCCGACGAAACGCCGGTGACGAGGACGGCCCTGTCGTCCGTTCCCGCCATGGCGCCTCAGCCCTTCCGCCGCGCCTCGATGGCGTCCCAGGTGAGCGCCGGAATGTCGGCGCCGCCGAAGCGCGCGATCTCGCGCACGCCCGTCGGCGAGGTGACGTTGATCTCCGTCAGCCAGTCGCCGATCACGTCGATGCCGACCAGCACGAGGCCGCGCTGGCGGAGCGCCGGGCCGATCGCCGCGCAGATCTCCCGCTCGCGCGGCGTCAACTCCGTCGCCTCCGGGCGGCCGCCGACATGCATGTTGGAGCGCGTCTCGTCGGCCGCCGGCACGCGGTTGATCGCGCCGGCCGGCTCGCCCTCGACCAGCATGATCCGCTTGTCGCCCTTGCGGACGTCGGCGAGGTAGCGCTGCACCACGAACGGCTCCGGGAAGGCGGCTGCGAACATTTCGAGGAGGGCGCCGAGGTTCTGGTCGCCCTCGGCAAGCCGGAACACGCCAGCGCCGCCATTGCCGTAGAGCGGCTTGATGATGATGTCGCCGTGCTCCGCCCGGAACCGGCGGATCTCCGAGGGATCACGCGAGATCAGCGTCGGCGGCGTCAGTTCCGGGAACTCGGTGACGAACAGCTTTTCGGGCGCATCGCGCACCGAGCGCGGATCGTTGACGACCAGCGTTCCGGGATGGATGCGCTCCAGCAGGAAGGTCGTAGAGATGTACGCCATGTTGAACGGCGGGTCCTGGCGAAGGAGGACCACGTCGGTCGTCGCAAGGTCGATCGTTTCTGGCTCGCCGAGTGAAAAATGGTCGCCGCGCACGTCGCGCACCGCGACCGCCTCGACCCGCGCCTCGACCCGCCCGTCCCGCATCGACAGCCGGTCCGGCGTGTAATGGAGGAGGCGATGCCCGCGCCGCTGCGCTTCCAGCATCAGCGCGAAAGTGGTGTCGCCCGCGATGTTGATGCGGGCGATATGGTCCATCTGGACCGCGACGGTGAGGCTCATGCGTGCTCCGGTTCCCCCGTGCCGGTACCCGCGCCAGCGCCGCGTGGCAAGCGGCGTCGCCTCCGGTCAGAGGCGGCCGAGGCTGTCGAAAGCATTGGGCACATGCACCGGCCATCTCCGCCGGCGCATGACGATGATGTCGTAGCGAAGGTCGAGCGTGCCCGCTGCGGGGTAGCGCGACACCCAGGCGGCGCCCGCCCGGGCGATCCGCGCCCGCGCGGCCGGCGTCACGGCCTCGAGCCCGGCCAGGAGGTCCGCCCGCGCCTTCACCTCGACGAAGGCGAGCACCCTGCCGCGCTTGACCACGAGGTCGATCTCGCCCGCGCCCGTCCGCCAGCGTCGCGCGATGACGCGGTAGCCCTTCAGCCGCAGGAACCAGGCCGCCAGCCGTTCGGCGCGGTGGCCGTGCCGTTCCGAGCGCTTCCGTGCGTCCGTGGCGTCCGCGCTCATTCGCGGTCCTCGCGGAGTTCCAGCGCTCGGGCGTAGACCTTCTTCCGTGGCAGGCCGAGGGCCGCCGCGACGGCCGCCGAGGCCGCGCTCACGCTCTCCGTTCGTAGCGCGGCGAGGAGGGCGGCGTCGAGCGTGTCGTCGTCCGCCACCACCTCCTTCGGCGGCGCGACGAGGATCGTGATCTCGCCGCGTGGTTCGGGCTCGGCTCCAAACGCTGCCGCAAGCGACGCGAGTGTATCGCGCCGGAACGTCTCGAACGCCTTCGTCACCTCGCGCGCGACGACCGCCGGGCGCGCGGCGCCGAGCGTTTCCGCCATGTCGGCGAGGGTCTCGGCCGTGCGCTGCGGCGCCTCGTAGAAGACCAGTGTCGCAGGCACCGCGGCGAGTTCGGCGAGGCGCTTCCGCCGCGCCACCATCCTTGACGGCAGGAAGCCCGCGAACAGGAACGTGTCGGTCGGCAGCCCTGCCGCGGAAAGGCCGGCGATCACCGCCGACGGGCCGGGAATCGGAAACACCCGGTGTCCGGCCGCCACGACCTCGCCCACGAGCCGGTAGCCGGGATCGGAGATCAGCGGCGTTCCCGCATCGCTCACCAGCGCCACCGCCTTGCCGTCGGCGATCGCCGCGAGGATGCGCGGCCGCTGCCGCTCGGCGTTGTGCTCGTGATACGGGAACAGCGGCGCCTCGATGCCGAAATGGCGGGTCAGGCGCGAAGTGATCCGCGTGTCCTCGCAGGCGATGAGGTCGGCCGCGGCCAGCGTCCGGAGCGCGCGCAGCGTCACGTCGCCGAGATTTCCGATGGGTGTAGCCGTGACGTACAGACCCGGCTCGAGCGGCGGCGCCGCGTGCGGCGTGCGGTCGATCAGGAAGGTTCGCGCAGGGGCGGGAGTGTCGTCGCGTTTCAAAGGAATCCGTGGCTTTTCGGCACCACTGGCGACACAATCCGGTCACTTTGACAGGACAACGGTGCCTCCTTAGGGTCCGGCGGACTTTAGCAGGTCGGAACGGCCTGCACGGAAGAGGAGTGTGGCTTTGCGCCAGAATGCATCATGGTCGGCGCGGGGGCTCGCTACTTTCGGCACCCTCGTCGCGGGGCTTCTCCTTCTTGCCGCCTGCAACGCGCGCGAGTTCACCTTCACCGGCCCGCCGCCGTCGATCCCGACCGGCGCCGCCGTCACCGGCGAGGTGCTCGGCACCGGAACGATCCGCGTGGCGCTCCTCGTTCCGCTGTCGGCCAACGGCAATGCCGCGGAGGCGGCGCAGAACATCCGCAACGCCGCCCAGCTTGCGCTCCGGGAATTCTCGAACGCCAACATCCAGATCCTCGTGAAGGATGACCTCGGCACGCCCGAGGGCGCCCGCGCCGCCGCCACCGAAGCCATCAGCCAGGGGGCGGAACTGATCCTCGGCCCGCTGTTCGCCGCCTCCGTGTCGGCCGCGGCCGAAGTCGCGCGGCCGCAGGGCATCCCGGTGATCGCCTTCTCGACCGACGTCTCGGTTGCGACCGCGGGTGTCTATCTCCTTTCCTTCCTGCCGCGGAACGACGTGCAGCGGATCATCCCGTATGCCGCCGCCAACGGCTTCACGAACATCGCCGCGCTCCTGCCCGACAACGCCTACGGCACGCTCGCCGAAGCCGCCCTCCGCGAGATCGCGACGGCCTCCGGCGTCCGCATCGTCGCCGTGCAGCGCTACGCGCTCGACCGCTCCGCCATGCAGCCTGCCGCGGAAGCCATCGCCGACCTCGTCCTCGCCGGGCAGGCCGACGCGGTCTTCATGCCGGACGGCGGCGACGCTGTGCCCTTCCTAGCCCAGATCATGGCAGCCAAGGGTGTCCGCCCGGGCCAGGTCCAGCTGCTCGGCAGCGGCCAGTGGAACGACGACCGCATCCGCACCGAGACCACGCTTGCCGGCGGCTGGTATCCCGGCCCGGACCTGGCCGGCTTCCGCACCTTCTCGGCGCGCTACTCGGCAGCGTTCGGGGCGACTCCGTTCGTGACCGCCACGCTCGGCTACGACGCGACGATCCTCGCGGCCGGCCTTGCCGCGAACTTCGGCCCCGCCCGCTTCGCCGCCGCCACCATCACCAACCCGAACGGCTTCCGCGGCATCGACGGCGCCTTCCGCTTCCTCGCCAGCGGCCTCAACCAGCGTGCGCTCGCGATCTATGAAATCGACCGCAGCGGCACGGAACGGGTCGTGGACCCTGCCCCCGCCGGCTTCGCCGGCATCGCCGCCGCATCGCCGACCGCGACACCCGTCGTCGGTGGCGGCGGACTGGCGGCGCTGTTCCAGTAGACGCGCGGGCCCGCGCTCGCTCCAGACTCGTCACCACCGGGACTTCACCCGGTGGCCAGCGATGCCCCGCCGCGGGCCTCGGAACGACAGGGCAGGCAGCCTCATCGGTCGCCCGCGGGCAGGGTCGTCATGGGCCGCGGGGTAAGGCGCTGAACAGCAAGCCCGGCCATAAGGAGAGGGAATCGGACGGGGCCACGCACTGTGGCGCCATCGACGGCATATCGGCCTAAGCGGCCAGATCCGCCACCACGGCGTCCAGGACGAAGGATCCCGCCCGCGTGACCCGCACCCGCTGGTCGGCGAGCGTCTCGACCATGCCATGCGCGGCAAGGTCGGCAAGGCGGGCCGGGTCGAGCGAGCGGCCGGCGAGGGCGACGTAGCGCGTCAAATCGATGCCTTCCGTGAGCCGGAGGCCCATAAGCAGCATCTCGTCCGATTCCTGCTCGGGCGTCAGCACGTCGTCGACCTCGAGGCCATCGCCCCACGATTCCACCCGCGACAGCCAGGTCTCGGGCTCGCGCGCGGTGGAGGTCGCGTGGCGGCCGTCCTCGAGGAGGAGGCGGCCATGGGCGCCGGGTCCGATGCCGGCATATTCGCCGTAGCGCCAGTACAGGAGGTTGTGCCGGCACTCCGCGCCGGGCGCGGCGTGGTTCGAGATTTCGTAGGCGGGGCGGCCGTGGCGGTCGCAGATCTCCTGCGTCACCTGGTAGAGCGTTGCGGCGGTGTCCTCGTCGGGGATGGTGAGCTTGCCGGCGCGATGGAGCGCGTGGAACGCCGTCCCTTCCTCGATGGTCAGCTGGTAGAGCGAGATGTGGTCCGAGGCGCGCGACAGCGCCTCCGACAGCTCCGCGGCCCACGCATCCGGCGTCTGGCCGGGGCGGGCGTAGATGAGGTCGTAGCTCGTTCGGTCGAACGTGCTGCGCGCGATGTCGATGGCCTTCCACGCCTCGCCCACATTGTGCAGGCGCCCGAGGAGGCGCAGGTCGGTGTCGTTGAGCGCCTGGACGCCGAGCGACACGCGCGTGACTCCTGCCGCGCGATAGCCGCGGAAACGCCCGGCCTCCACGCTCGACGGATTGGCTTCCATCGTGATCTCGGCGCCGGGAGCGATCGTCCACGCTCTGCCGATGGCGTCGAGCACGCGGCCGACCGTCTCCGGCTTCATCAGCGAAGGCGTGCCGCCGCCGAGGAAGATGCTGCCGACGCTGCGGCCCGGTGTCTTCGCCGCCGTCGTCTCGATCTCGCGGACGAAGGCGGCCGCGAAGCGCTCCTGGTCGACCGGCTGATGCCGGACGTGGCTGTTGAAGTCGCAATACGGGCATTTCGCGGCGCAGAACGGCCAGTGGACGTAGACGCCGAACCCTGCCTCGGACGGGTTCATCAGCCGCCCATAGCGTCGGCCGCGAAGGCCGCGAAGGCGCGGGCGCGGTGGGACAGGGGCGGGAGAGGCGGGTTCCAGCCGTGCTTCTCCGCAGCGCTCATCTCGCCGAATGTGCGCGTATGGCCGTCGGGCAGGAACATCGGATCGTAGCCGAACCCCTGGGTGCCGCGCGGCGGCCAGACGATCGTGCCGCCGATCTCGCCGCGCCATGTGTCGACGCTGCCATCGGGCGTGGCGAGTGCGAGCACGGCCACGAACATGCCGCGCCGCGTTTCGGCTGTCGTCGCCCCCGTGGCTTCGAGCCGGTGCTCGACCTCGCGCATCGCCGCGTCGAAATCCTTCGCGGGGCCTGCCCAGCGCGCCGAGTGAATCCCGGGCTCGCCGCCGAGCGCCGCCACGGCCATCCCGGAATCGTCGGCGAGCGCCGGCAGGCCGGAGGCCATTGCCGCGGCCATCGCCTTGATGATGGCGTTTTCCTCGAACGTGACCCCGGTCTCCTCAGGCTCCACCAGACCCAGCGCCCCTGCGGCGACCACGTCGATGCCGAAGGGGCGAATCAGCTGCTGCAGTTCGCGGACCTTCCCCGAATTGTGGCTCGCGACCAGCAGTGTGTCACCCTGCCTGAGGCGCCGGACCATCTGCGGTCTTCCTCAGGCGACCGCAAGCTTCTGGAGCTCGATCAGGCGGCCGATGCCGCCCTTGGCGAGTCCCAGAAGGGCGCCGAGTTCCGCTTCCGAGAACGGTTTCCGCTCGGCCGTGCCCTGGATCTCGACCAGGCCGCCGCCGCCGGTGATGACGAAATTGGCGTCCGTCTCGGCCTCGACGTCCTCGAGATAGTCGAGGTCGAGGATGGTCTCGCCCTTGACGATCCCGCACGAGACGGCCGCGACATGGTCGAGCAGCACGGGCTTGTTCAGCATCTCCCGCGCCTTCATCCACTTCAAGCAGTCGTGCAGAGCGACCCAGGCGCCGGTGATGGCGGCCGTCCGGGTGCCGCCGTCGGCCTGGATCACGTCGCAGTCGATCTGGATCTGGCGCTCGCCGAGCGCGACGAGGTCGATCACGGCACGGAGCGACCGTCCGATCAGACGCTGGATCTCCTGCGTCCGCCCGGACTGCTTGCCCTGGCTCGCCTCGCGCTTCATGCGCTCGGACGTCGACCGCGGCAGCATGCCGTACTCCGCAGTGATCCAGCCCTTGCCGCCGCCCCGCAGCCATGGCGGGACGCGGTCCTCGAGGCTGGCGGTACAGAAGACATGGGTATCGCCGAAGCGGACGAGGCAGGAGCCCTCGGCGTGCTTGGCCACGGCGCGCTCGAGGCTCACCGCGCGCAGTTCGTCGGGCGCGCGTCGGGAATGCCGCATGATGGTCCTTTCGTTGGTCCGCGCTTCCGTGCCATCGATCACCATTGCGGTAAAGCCCGCTTGAAGCGCGGCCCGCCATCCCTACTAATGAAGTCATGATCGACCCGCCCCGCGGCCCGCCGCCCGCCGGTGACCGTCCGGCGCTCTCCGGCGGCCTGCCCGGCCTCGACTACCGTTCCCGCGAGATCTTCCGCCGGATCGTCGAGACCTATCTCGACACCGGCGAGCCCGTCGGCTCGCGCAGCCTGTCGCGCAAGCTGCCGGTATCGCTTTCGCCGGCCTCGGTGCGGAACGTGATGGCCGACCTCGA
>CAXNGA010000017.1:0-11328 GCA_964201375.1 Kaistiaceae bacterium | reverse complement strand
GATCGTCAAAGCGGGGCGGTCGCCGGAACGCGACGGCGGCGATCGGACTGCCGGCGTCATGGCGAGCGAGGTGCCTTCGGCCCGCCGGTCCGCGCGCTCCATCGTCCGCCTCTCTCCATTCACGCCCTCGCCACGATATGCAGCAATGGTTAACGTCGCGCCAACCATGGCGCTTCCCCGGGCGGGCCGGCGGCGAAAACCGTTGCAGGCCTTGCGCGGGACCGCGTTCGTGAACGAGACGTTAACACTGGGGCGGCGAGAAGCGGTCGAACGGCACGCTCCACCCCTCCGAGGCGACCCAGAAATTGTTCCGCTTCGACAACGTCGGACTGCGCTACGGGATGGGACCGGAGATTCTCCGCGACCTGACATTCCGCATTGGGCCGCGCTCCTTCCAGTACCTCACCGGCCCGTCCGGCGCAGGCAAGAGCAGCCTCCTCCGGCTGCTGTTCCTGTCGATCCAGCCGACCCGCGGCCTCATTTCCGTGTTCGGGCGGGACGCCTCGACGCTGCGCCACAACGACCTGCCGCGCCTTCGCCGCCGCATCGGCGTCGTCTTCCAGGATTTCCGGCTGCTCGATCACCTGACGACCTACGAGAACGTGGCCCTCGCGCTCCGCGTCGTCGGCAAGCCGGAGCAGCGCTACCGCTCGGACGTGCTGGAGCTCCTCAACTGGGTCGGGCTCGGCGACCGGATCAACGCCTATCCTCCGGTGCTGTCGGGCGGTGAGAAGCAGCGCGCCGCCATTGCGCGGGCCGTCATCGGCCACCCGGAAATCCTCCTTGCCGACGAGCCGACGGGCAATGTCGATCCGCCGCTCGCCCGCCGGCTTCTGCGCCTGTTCGTGGAGCTCAACCGGCTCGGCACGTCCGTCGTCATCGCCACGCACGACACGGACCTGATGCGCCAGTTCCCGGCACGGACGATGGCGATCGAGGACGGCCGCCTGGCTGTCCATGACTGAGGCGCCGATCAAGACAGCGCGGCTGCGTCTCCTCCCTGGACGCGCCTCGAGGCGCCGTCAGGGGGCGAGCCCCATCGTGCCGCCGAACTCGATCGCAAGCACCGCGCTCATGGCCGTGGTCGCGATCATGAGCTTCCTCGCCTGCCTCACCGTCGGGGCCGTCACGCTGGTGCAGGGCGCCGCCGAGGACTGGCAGTCCGACATCCTGCGCGAGGTGACGATCCAGATCCTGCCGCTGGAGGGTGTCGACGTCGCCGCCGCCACGGAACAGGCGCTCGGCATCGCGCGGGCAGCACCCGGCGTTGCTGGCGCGCGGGCACTGAGCGAGGCGGAGAATGCAGCTCTGCTCGAGCCGTGGCTCGGCATCGGCCTTGATACGGGGGAGCTGCCGATTCCCCGCCTCATCGTCGTGGAGATCGGGGACACGGCCGCCGTCGACCTTGCGGCGCTGTCGAACGCGCTCGCGGGTGTGGAAGGCGCAACCCTCGACGATCACCGGATGTGGACCGAGCGCCTGCGGTCGATGGCCAACGTCACCGTCGTCGTCGGCTTCGCGGTCCTCATCCTCGTCTTTGCCGCGACCATCATGTCGGTCGTCTTCGCCACGCGCGGCGCGATGGCCGGCAACGGGGCGATCGTCTCCGTCCTCCACTTCATCGGTGCGGAGGACTGGTTCGTGGCGCGCGAGTTCCAGCGCCACTTCCTCGTCCTCGGGCTGAAGGGCGGCCTCGTCGGGGCGTTCGGTGCCGCCGTCCTCTTCGCGCTCCTCTCGTTCACGATGGGCGAGATCGGGGAATCGCCGGAGGGTGTCCAGGTGTCGGCGCTGTTCGGCAGCTTCGCGGTCGGGCCGGGCGGGTATTTCGGGGCGCTGCTGGTCGCGTTCGTCATCGCCATCTTCACCGCGGTGACCTCGCGAATCACGGTGTTTCGCTATCTCCGGGACGTACGATGACGCTGCTGCGCTCGATCCTCTACAACACTGCCTTCTACGTGGTGATGGCAGTGGTCTTCATCGCCGTCACGCCGGTCTACTTCCTCCTGCCGCAGCGGCGGAACATGGCCGTGGTGAGCTGGCTGGCCCGCGTCCTGCTGTGGCTGCTGCGGGTCATCGCCGGCACGAAACTGGAGTTCCGCGGGCTCGATAACCTGCCGGAAGGCCGCTTCATCGTGGCGTCGAAGCACCAGTCGCTGTGGGAGACCTTCGCCTTCCTGAAGGTGTTTCCCAACGCCGGCGTCATCATCAAGCGCCAGCTCCTCTACGTGCCGATCTGGGGCTGGTGGGCGTGGAAGGCCGATCACGTCTACGTCACCCGAGGCGGCGGGACGGCGGCGCTCAGGGAAATCAACGAAGGGGCCGAACGGGTCCTGGCGCAGGGCCGGCCGCTCATCATTTTCCCGGAAGGCACGCGCCGGGCGCCGGGGGCCGAGCCCGACTACAAGCAGGGCATTGCGCTCCTCTACGCCAAGGTCGGGGTGCCCGTGGTTCCGGTGGGGCTCAATTCCGGCTTCTACTGGCCGCGCCGGCGCTCGCTGCGTTTTCCGGGCACGATCATCGTCGAATTCATGCCGCCGATCCCGCCGGGGCTCCGGCCGCGCGCCTTCATGGAGCAGCTGACGGGAATCATCGAAGGCTCCTGCGACCGCCTCCTGCTGGAAGCCGACGCGGCACACCCGCGACCGCCGTTCCCGCCCGAGGCAAGCAGGAGGCTGAACGAACTGAAAAACCCTGATTCTCCCGCGCACTAGCCGGAGTTCCGCCGTATTCCGCGGATACCTGTTGATTCAAGGGCGTTGGTGTTCTACATTTGTTCTCATGATCGAGCGTTCGCAGTTCAATCTCGTCGATGGCGGCAGCCCGAAGGTACCGGGCCTCGGCGTCCTCGGTGAGCGGTACCATTACTGGTGCGGCCGGTCGGGCCGGCGCTACCTGTTCTCTGCCGTCACTGGGGACGACCTCCTCGATTTCACGGCGGCGATCGTCGTCCTGGCGCGTCGCACGGGCCCGTCGATCGTCGGCGAGCAGGCGATGGTTCTCGACGCCGAGGGTCGCAGTCTGCTTGCGGCGCGTCTGGGGGCGGATTCCGGGATCGCTGCGTTCGTCCACCTCCTCAGCCCCACCGACGCCTCGCGCCGGGCGGTGATCGACGACCTTCTCGGCCTCGGTCAGCGCCTCGCGGCGTAGCCTGGCCCTTTAGCCTGCGGACCGAGCGCCGGAGCGAAGCTCCCGCGCCAGCCGTTCGAGGCAGGCGTCGCGGATTCCCATGCTGCGAAGATGGTCGGCGGTGTTGATGACGTATTCCGGGTTGGGCCCCGAGGGGCCGTGGCTGGCGCGCACGATATCGAGCGCTTCGGCCGGATCGAGGCTTCCCGCGTATTGCGGATGACGCCGGTCGACGATGTAGAGCAACGCTTCGGCCACCTCGGGCGTTGAGCGCTGGAGGACGACCGGACGACGTACCTCCATGTACACGTTCGTCACTAATTCACGTTTGCGGAGATAGGCTAACACCGAATCGCCGCTTTCGGACGCTACCCGGTAGGCCACCCCGCGACAGGAGCCGCCCCGGTCGAGTCCGAGGACCAGGCCAGGGCGCTGATGCGTTCCGCGATGCGCAACCGACCATACGCAGAGAGCACGATGGGCGCCGAACAGCTTCGCCGGTACAGCTTCGTCATAGGCGAAGCCTGGCCGCCACATCAGCGAGCCATAGGCGAACACCCAGAGGTCGGTCACGGTCTGCATTCTTCCAGTCGTCATTGTGGTGCGCCATGGTAACGGGTGTGCGTGAGGCGTTGACAGCCGAAAACGACGGCAAGGCGGCACGGAAACGTAGTCGTGGTCCCGTCCTGCTGCTCGGGATCCTGGTCCTCCTGCTCCTCGTCTGGAGCGCCTACTGGTTCGTCGCCTACCGGATGGCGGAATCGCTGATTCCCTCGGCCGCGGCGGCGGAGCAGCGCGGAACCGCGCCGGCGATCGCCTGTGCCGACCGCACTCTCGGGGGCTTCCCGCTCCAGTTGACCATCCGCTGCAATGGCGGCTCGGCGGCGACCGCCGACGGCATGCGCGCCACGCTCGGCCCGTTCGCCGCCACGGCGCCGCTCTACGCGCCGGGCCGCGTGGTCGCCGGGCTCTCCGGCCCCCTTCAGGTCGATGCGCCCGGGTTCACCCTCAACGCCAGCTGGACACGGGCCGATGTCACGGCCGACGCCGGCCTCATCGGCACGGTCGGCGCGGTCGCCAACCTCGATGGGCTGTTCGTGGACGCGACCGCCGATGGCGTGCCGCTGTTCTCGGCCCAGGCCACGAACTGGGGCACCGAGGTCCGGCCGGCCGACGTCGCCGACGCGCTCCGCCTCGTCCTGACGGCCGAGGACTTCGTGCTCACGCTCGATGGCGCGCCCTATCCGAACCTTTCCGGGACGGCATCGCTGACGCTCCTCGGGGCCGGCCAGCGGCTCGACCGCGATCCGGTGGCGATCTTTATCGACTGGCTCGCGGCGGGCGGCACTATCCGGATCGAGCATGCCTCGCTCGCATCAGGTACCGTCAACGCCGATGTCAGCGGCAGCCTCGTGCTCGAGCGCGACGGTACGCTGTCGGGCTCGATCGCGGTGCTCTACTCGGGCGAGGAAGACCTGCCGCTCCTGGTGGCCGCAATCTTCCCGTGGGCCGGCAGCCAGGCTGACGTCGTCGCCGAGGCGATCGTCGCGGTGTCGCGGCCGATCGAGTTGATGGGCGCGCCGGCGCTCGAGGTCCACCTGATGCTGGACCACGGCGTGGTGAAGTACGGGCTGTTCCCGATCCTCACGATTCCTTCGGTAGGGTCGCTGGCGCACCTTCTGTAGCTCCGGGCTGGCGCCCGAAATCGGGCGCTGCCGTCTCCTGCCCCGCCGCGACGATACCGCGGCGGATCGCCCGCGTGCGCGTGAAGAGGTTGAACAGCGCCTCGCCGTCGCCCCAGCGGATCGCGCGCTGCAGCGAGGCCAGGTCCTCGTTGAAGCGGCCGAGCATTTCCAGCACCGCCTCCTTGTTGTGGAGGAAGACGTCCCGCCACATCGTCGGGTCGGACGCTGCGATGCGCGTGAAATCCCGGAAGCCGCCGGCCGAGAACTTCATCACCTCCGATTCGGTGACCGTCTCGAGGTCCGCTGCCGTGCCGACGATGTTGTAGGCGATGAGATGCGGCACGTGGCTGGTGATGGCGAGCACGAGGTCGTGGTGCTGCGGCGACATCGTCTCGACATTGGCGCCGAGCGCCCGCCAGAAGGTCGCCAGCGTCTCGACGGCGGCGGGATCTGCGCCCGGCGGCGGCGTCAGGATGCACCAGCGCCGGTCGAACAGCGCCGCAAACCCTGCGTCAGGACCGGAGTATTCCGTGCCCGCGACCGGGTGGGCCGGGACGAAATGGACGCCCTCGGGAAGGTGCGGCGCCATCTGGCGGACGACGGACTGCTTGACGCTGCCGACGTCGGACACGATGGCGCCGGGTTTCAGGGCGGGCGCAATGGCCATCGCCACCGCCTCGGACGCGCCGACCGGCACGGAAGCGATGATGCAGTCGGCGCCATACGCCGCCTCGGCTGGATCGAGGTGGTAGCTCTGGCCGAGGCCGAGTTCCTGGGCGCGCTTCAGCGTCCCGGGCGTCCGTGTGCTGATGGCGATGTGACCCGTGGCGCCCGCGCGCCGGGCGGCGTGGGCAATCGACGAGCCGATGAGGCCGATGCCGATTAGGGCAAGGCGCGGGAAGATGTGCTCGACCATCACCGGCCTCCTTTGGCGTGGGTGGGCACGGCGCCGCTCACGGCCTCTGCCCGGCAAGGAAGTCGGCGATGGCGGCAACCGCCTCCCGGTTGGCGGAGTCGCTGCCGATCGTCATGCGGAGCGCATTGGGGAAGCCATAGGCGTCCATGCGCCGGAGGATGATGCCGCGCTCCAGCAGGAAGGCGTCGGCGTCGTGCGCGGTGCGGCCGGGCTCCTCGGGGAAAGAGACGAGGATGAAATTGCCGACGCTCGGCGTCACTTCCAGGCCGAGTTCGCCCAGAGCCGCCGACACGCGCGGCAGCCACTGCTCGTTGTGATCGGCAGCGATCGCGAGATGCGCCTTGTCGGCCATCGCTGCGATGCCGGCGGCCTGCGCGGGGCCGGCGACGTTGAACGGCCCGCGCACCCGGTTGAGTGCGTCGAGGACGGCCGCGGGACCAGTCGCCCAGCCGATGCGGAGGGCGGCAAGGCCATAGATCTTCGAGAAGGTGCGCGTCATGACGACGTTGGCGGCCGACAGCGCCAGCTCGAGGCCCGACTCGTAGTCGTTCCGGCGGACATATTCTGCGTAGGCGGCGTCGAGCACGAGGAGGACGTGCGGCGGCAGGCCGGCGTGGAGGCGCCGGACCTCGGTCTCCGGAATGTAGGTGCCGGTCGGATTGTTGGGGTTCGCAAGGTAGACGAGCTTCGTTCGCGGACCGATGGCCGCAAGGATCGCATCGACATCGGTGGTGCGGTCGGTCTCCGGCGCCACGATCGGGATGCCGCCGGCGGCGAGCGTTGCGATCCGGTAGACGAGAAAGCCGTGCTGCGAGTGGATCGCCTCGTCGCCGGGCGACAGATAGATCTGCGCCAGCAGCGTAAGCAGTTCGTCCGAGCCGAAGCCGCAGACGATCCGTTCGGGATCGATCCCGTGCGCGGCGCCGATCGCCTTGCGAAGCGCCGTGGCGCTGCCGTCGGGATAGATGTGAAGGTTGCCGAGTTCGGCCTGGTAGGCAGCCATTGCGGCCGGGCTCGGGCCGAACGGCGTCTCGTTCGAGGAGAGCTTGTGGCGCGTGACGGCGCCAGTACCCCTGGACTTGCCCGGAACGTAGGCCGCGATGTCGAGGATGCCGGGCCGCGGCGCGGGTCGGTTCGGGTCGGTCATGCCAGCCTCCGCAGGGATGGGCCGGCGCGGAGGAGGCTCGCCGGCCCGTCGATGGTGATGCCGCGTGCCATGGCGCCAACGCCGGCGATGTCCTCGAGGCCCATTTCGGCGAGCGCCGCATCGGAGACGCCCGGCTCGACGGCGACGAGAAGCTCGCCGGCGCCGCTATCGGCAATGATTGCGGCGGACGACGAAAGGCGCAACGCGCCATTGGCCCTCCGCGCGGCGACGACCCGGAGATCGGCCGGCGACGGGTCGGCGAGGCGGGGCGAAACGACCAGGGCCGGAGCGCCCGCGATCCGCCCTTCCTGGGCGATGAACGGGAGGAGGGCCATGATCCGCGGCCCGTCGTCTGACAGCCTGCGCCACCACGCCTCGCGGTTGCGGCTCTGCGGGATCAGGCCGAGGTCCAGCCCCGTCTCGGCAACGCGTCGCACGACGTCGGCCGGGCCGTCCGCGATGATCATCTCGACAGAGAAGCCGAAGGCAAAGCGCGCGAGGTCGTGCATGGCGGCGTGGTCGTCGCCGAGGTCCACGAACACGCGGAACGGCGCCTGGAGGAAGGTGAAGGTCGTGATGATCTCGCGCCAGAGATGCTCGGCGGTCGCGAGCGGCAGGACGCCCGAGTGCCGCTCCGCGAGGCGCCGCATCATCTCGGCCTCGCGCTGCGGGCGGAAGGCGGCGCCGGTCCGTGCCGTACCCTTGGCTGCGATCAGCGCCTCGATGACGGTGCCGCGCTCGATGAGGAGCTGGTGCATGGCCTCGTCGATCCGGTCGATCTTGGCCCGCAGCTCGGCGAGCGTCCGGGCGGCGCTGTCGCCGGTGGCGGCCATGGAGAATGCTCGTTCCTGGGGATCGACCGGAGGCCGGTCGAAAGGCCGGGCATTCATAGGCAAGCGACCCCCCGAAATCAAAGAAAACGTTGACGCGTCTGGGGGCCGATCCTACCTATCCGGCCCACACTCGAAGGGCGGCCGCCTTCCGGTCGGGCGGGCTTTCATGACAGCCAAGGACAACGGGCGCATCGAGACGGCGCGGACCCGGCAGGAAGCCGACCGCCCATCCTCGCCGCTCGTCCTGTTCGGACCGGATACGCCGCTCAGGCTCGATTCGGGCGCCACGCTCGACCGCTGGCAGGTCGCCTATCAGACCTACGGCACGCTGAACCCCGGTCGCACCAACGCCGTCCTGGTCTGCCATGCCCTGACGGGCGACCAGCACGTCGCCAGCGAGCACCCGCTGACGGGCAAGACGGGCTGGTGGTCGCGGATGGTCGGGCCAGGGAAGCCGGTCGACACCGACCGCTATTTCGTCATCTGCCCGAACGTCCTGGGCGGCTGCATGGGGACGACGGGGCCTGCCTCGACCAACCCCGACACCGGCCAGCCCTACGGGCTCGACCTCCCGCTCGTCACGATCCCGGACATGGTCCGGGCGCAGGCGATCCTCCTCGACCATCTCGGCATCGCGACGGCGCTCGCCGTCGTTGGCGGCTCGATGGGAGGGATGCAGGTGCTGCAATGGGCGGCGGCGTATCCCGAGCGCGTGTTCGCGGCGATCCCTATCGCCTGCGGCGCGCGGCATTCGTCGCAGAACATCGCCTTCCACGAGGTCGGCCGGCAGGCGGTCATGGCGGACCCCGACTGGTCGAAGGGAAAGTACCTCGCCGAGGGCAAGAGCCCGCGGAAGGGCCTTGCCGTGGCGCGCATGGCCGCGCACATCACCTACATGTCGGACAAGTCGCTGCACGCGAAGTTCGGCCGCCAGCTGCAGGACCGCGATGCGCCGACCTTCGGCTTCGACGCGGATTTCCAGATCGAATCGTATCTCCGCCACCAGGGCGTGACCTTCGTCGAGCGCTTCGACGCCAATTCCTATCTCTACGTGACGCGGGCGATGGACTATTTCGACCTCGCAGCGCCGCATGGCGGGCGTCTGTCGGAGGCCTTCAAGGGTAGCCGGACGCGCTTCTGCATCGTCTCGTTCACGTCGGACTGGCTGTTCCCGACCGAGGATTCGAAGGTCATCACGCGGGCGCTGATCGCCTCGGGCGGCAATGTGTCGTTCGTCGAGATCGACACCGATGGCGGGCACGACGCGTTCCTCCTCGACGAGCCGGAGCTGTTCGCGACCGTCGACGGCTTCCTTCGGGCCGCCGCCCATGCGAGGGGGCTCGACTGATGCTCGAGACCAACCGGCGGAACGGCGTGCGGGCGGATCTTCGGCTCATCGGCGAACTGATCGCACCGAAATCGCGCGTCCTCGACATCGGCTGCGGCAATGGCGAGCTCCTCCAGTTCCTGCAGGAGACCAGAGGCGTCGATGGCCGCGGCATCGAGCTGAGCCAGAAGGGCGTCAACGAGTGCGTGGCGCGCGGACTCTCGGTGATCCAGGGCGATGCCGACCGCGACCTCGTCCACTATCCCGACAACGCGTTCGACTACGTCATCCTCTCGCAGACGCTTCAGGCGACCTTCCGGCCGCGCGAGGTGCTGGAGCAGATGATGCGGATCGGCCGGCGCGCAGTGGTGTCGTTTCCGAACTTCGCCCACTGGCGCATCCGCAGCGCCCTCCTCCTCCACGGCCGGATGCCGGTGACCAAGGCGCTGCCGCATTCCTGGTACGACACGCCGAACATCCACTTCTTCACGTTGCGCGATTTCGTCGACCTCTGCGGCGAGCTGAAGGTCACGATCGAGCAGTCACTGGCGCTCGACCGGCGCGGCGAGAAGATCCCGTTCCGCGGCCCGTGGTGGTTCTGGAACATGTTCGGCGCCCAGGCGGTGTTCGTCCTGAGCCAGCCCTCCGCCAGGCACGACGCGCCGAGCGCGTAGGAGCTACGCTGCGTCTCGCGCGAGGCGATAGGAGACCCAGTCGCCCGAAACTATTTCCGGACGGCCATCGATCGGGCCGTTGTAGCGGTAGATGAACGCCTCGGCGGAAGGGCCGTCCAGCCTGATCGGCTGCCTCACATACCAGGAGCCCGATGGATCGGTCGGGTCGTAGCCCTCGAAGGCGTCGAGGTCGGCGAGGATCGTGGCGTCGGCGGGCTCGAACAGTTCGCCGCGGGTGATGCCGTCACCTTCCACGAAGGCGGGGTAGGGGCCGAGATCGTACAGGCGGCCGCGCACGACGCCGGGCATCATGAAACGCAGTCGGCGGGCGAGTTCGAGCTTCAGGTAGTTGCCCTCGCCGCGGCGGAGCGACCCGTAGAGGAAGAGGATGGGCGGCCGCAATTCCGGCCGCTGCACGGCCTCGTCAGGCACACTCCTGCGCGGCCCGGTCGAGCGCGGCGGAGATGCCGCGGAGCGAGTAGGTGTCAGTGGTGTCGGTGCCGCGCGCCGATCGACCGCGGACGACCATGGTGATGCCGCGCCGCATGGCCACCATCAGCTCCGCTTCCTGGTCGAGGGCATCGATCCAGGCCGTGTCGGGATACGGGGTGGTCCGGGTGAAGAGCGTGAAATTTTCGGTGGTGTCGATCGTTACCGTGACGGATGAGTTGGCCTCGAGAGGATAACCCATGATCACGCTCACCTCGTTGGTGGCGTCCCGTCCCGGCCAGTTCGCGACCATGAAATAGATCGGATCACGATTGACGCCCGCCGGGGCCGTCGTCTGCGGCTGGGCTGCGGCGTAGCACACGCGGCCAGAGGGGCCGCTGTATGCGTACACCGACCAGTCCTGAAAGGTCGCAACCCGGTTCGATGCCTGGGGGAAGGCCGCCGTAGCCGAGACTACGAGGATCGCGAGGGCAGCAGCGATACGGTTCAGCATGGGCGTCCCTGTCTGCGCCGGCCGGGTGCCGGACGCGTGTCGGTCTTGGTTCGGGGCAGGATCAGGCGCATTCGCGCGCCGCCCGCTCCAGCGCGGCGGTGATGCCGCGCAGGGAATAGGTGTCGGTGGTGTTGGTGCCGCGCGCCGAGCGGCCGCGCACCACCATTTCGGTGCCTCGTCGCATGGCCGCGACGAGGAGGTCGTCCTCGACCCGGCTCGGCAGCCATGCGCCCTCGCCGTTGACGAACATCGTGAAGGCCTCGCCGCCATCGACCGTGACGAGGACTTCCGAATCGGGCGCCAGCGGGTAGCCCATCTGGGCGTACGTCTCGTTCGTCCCGATCGTCACCATGAAGAGAACCTCGCTGCGGGCACGGCCGGGCGGATCGGTGCGCGCGTCGCTCGGGCGCGACGCCACGAAGCAGACCCGGCCCTGCGCCGACGTCAGGACATGGACGTCCCAATACTGGAAGTTCGCGATCGGCACGCCGTTCTGCGCAGCTGCGCCGAAGACGAAGCCGACGACGAGCGCCGCGGCGAGAGCGATCCGGGGGAGCATCGGCGTAGAGTGTCCTGGTGTTTGCGCCTGCCGGCCCGTGTGTGGAGCACGCGACCGTGTCGCCAACATGGTTACTTTTCGGTGAACGCAGGCCGTTCCCGGTCCACCACGGGCGCAC
>CAXNGA010000016.1:0-11507 GCA_964201375.1 Kaistiaceae bacterium | reverse complement strand
TGGCCTTCGGACCGCCCGGCGCCTACCGGATCGCCGGCGGCGGGTTTTCCGTCGTGCAGCACGATCCGCCGGGCGTGGAATCCTTCCTGCCCGGGACCGGCATCACCCTTCGAGCCGGGCGCCAGGCGTTCATGGCAGGAGATTTCCGCGCCCACCCCGCCAGCTTCGCCCTTGCGGCGGCCCTCTCCGGCCCGCGGAGCCAGGTCCTTCACGCCGGCGCGGTGGCCCATGACGGCGCGGCGGCGCTTCTGGTGGGCGTGGGCGGCGTCGGCAAATCCACCACGGCGCTTGCCTGCGCGCTCGCCGGGGCAGATTTCCTCGGTGACGACCTCGTCCTGGTCGAGGCGGGTGCTCCGGGTGGCGCCGGCCCGACCGTCCACTGCATGTTCGCCACCGCAAAACTCAACGCCGACAGCGCGCTTGCCCTCGGCGTCGGCGACTGGACGCCGATCGGGGTGACGCCGAAGAACAAGACGGTCGTGGCAGTCCGGGACAGGTTCAGCGTGATCTCCGCCGCGCCGGTTGCGGCCCTCGTCCTGCTCGCGCCCCCGGTCACCGGCCGGCCGCGCCCGCAGCCCGTGCGGGCCGCCGAGGCGATGTCGCTCGTCATGCCGAGTTCGATCCCGGTCGCATGCCGCACGGGCTCGCCAGCGGACCTCCTGGCGGTGGTCGCCGCCCTCGCGCGGCGGGTGCCGGCGTACCGGCTGCCGGTGAGCTGGGACCTCGATGCCCTTCGGGCAGCCATGCGGGGCATCCTGGCGGACGCCGCAGCGCGGCCGGCGCCGGGCGCACCGGCATGAGGTGCGCCATCGCGACGTTGGCGATCGGCGAGAACCACCGGTCGGCCCATGACGCGATCTTCCGGCCATCGGTGGAGCGCTATGTCGCCCGCCACGGCCACGACCTCGTGGTGTTCGAGGACTTTCTCGTCCCCGCGGGAGAGCGGACCGGCCACATGGCCGTCTTCGAGAAGCTGCGTGTTCCGTTCCACGAGCGCCTGGCCGGCTATGACCGCGTGATGGTGCTGGACGTCGACGTCCTCGTCAGCGCCAGCGCGCCGCCCCTCGATTCCCTCGACCTCGGCGGAAGGATCGGCATCGTCGATGAATGGTGCCAGCCGAGCGGCGAAGGGCACCGGAAATTCCAGGAGATCAACGGCCTGCCGGTCACTGCGCCCGGCTATCACGCCCTCTCCGGCTTCAGGATAGAGACCGAAAGGGTCCTCAATTCGGGGATGTTCGTCTGCTCCCCCGAACTGCACGGGCCGCTGTTCCGGGACCTCGTGGCGCGGCATGCCGAAATCCATCGCAGCCATCCCCGCGGGCCGCATTACGAGCAGTCGGTGCTGAGCTACGAACTGCAGACGCGGGATCTCGCAGCGATCCTGCCGGCCGCGTGGAACTGCCTGTGGCCGCTCCATCGCCGCTCGATACTCTGGGGTCCACCGGATACGGGCCTCGGTGCGGCGGAGCGCTGGGCCGACCTCCGGCGCTTCCGGGAGGTGGTCGATGCCAACTTCTTCGTGCACATGGCGGGCGGACTGGACCATGATCTGGCGTATCTGTCCCGCCACCGGTGAAGGGACGCAGCGTATTCGCCAAAGGCCGGAGAGAGCACCGTGACCGCCAGCGCCGTTCCGGTCGTCCTGTTCCTGTTCAACCGTCCGGCAACGCTCGGCTGGGTCGTGGACGTGCTCCTGAAGGCGCGGCCGAGGCTCGTGGTCGCGATCGCGGACGGACCGCGCGCCGGCCATCCCGACGACGCTGCGGCGTGCGCGGCCGCGCGGGCGGTGGTCGAGCGCCTCGATGGGACATGCGAGGTCATCCGAAGCTTCCCGGACACCAATTCCGGCTGCGACGCGCGGATCAGGTCTGGCCTCGACTGGGTTTTCGAGCGCTTCGACGCGGCGATCGTGCTCGAGGACGACGTGGTGCCGGACCCCTCGTTCTTCCCGTGGTGCGAGCGGATGCTCGACCGCTATCGCGACGACCACCGCGTGATGCACGTCGCCGGCCGCAATCATCTCGGCCGGTGGACCCTCCAGGGGGACGGTCACTGCCTGCACCGGCGGGCAAGCGCGTGGGGGTGGGCGACATGGCGGCGGGCATGGCGGCGCGACGTCGCGGTGCCGGGCGACGTCGCCGCGCTCTCCCGTGCCGTAGCGGCCGACGCGGTCGATCCGCTGGTGGCGGAGAACTTCCTCATGCTCCACGAGGTCGCCGTGACGTCGGGCTCGGTCGCCTGGGACTGCGAATGGGAGCTGAAGAAGGCCGTTGCCGGGGGCCTGTCGGTCGTCCCGTCCGTCAACATGGTCGCAAACATCGGCTTCGGACCCGAGGCCACGCACACGCGTTTCCGCCATGACATCGGCGGGCTGGTCCCGGTCAGGTCGTCGCCGCCGGGCGCTGCGATGGACCGCTGCCAGAACGATCCGCGCCTCGAGCGCGGGCAGCTCCTGTTCGAGCTGATGGCCACCTATCGCGAGCCCGAAATGGTCTGGCGCCTCGCCCGGTCGCCGCGCATTCCGGCGTCGGCGGGCTGGGCCGGGGATCGCCGCCTCCGCCAACACCTTGCGCCGTTCCGCGCGCCGGCCGAAGCGCTCGCCGCCCTCGGGCACCTCGTGGCGGCGGGAGCGCCGGCCAAGCCGCTGGAAGCGCTCACGGCCCTCCTCCGCCGCGCGGCGGTGGCGGGTTCGGGGGCGGCCGATTCCGGGTCGACGCAACCCAGCGCAGCGGCGATGTAGGCTCAGCCGATGTGTGGCATCGCAGGACTGCTCGGCCGGGAACACGAGGGATTTGCCGCATCGGCGGCCATGGATCTTCGTCATCGCGGTCCGGACGGCAGTGGCCGTTACGCCGACGACGGGGCCATTCTGGTCCATCGCCGCCTCGCGCTCCTCGACCTCACGGAGGCCGGGCAGCAGCCGATGGTGGCGGCGGACGGGCGATACGTCATCGTCTTCAACGGCGAGATCTACAACTTCCGTGAGCTGGGGGCCGAACTCGTCGCCTCGGGCGTCCGCCTTCGATCGGGCAGCGATACCGAGGTCGTTCTCGAGCTCTTCGCCCGTGAGGGGCGGCGCTGCCTCTTCCGCCTGCGCGGCATGTTCGCCTTCTGCATCTGGGACCGCATGGAGCGCTCCGCATTCCTCGCGCGCGACCCGCTCGGCATCAAGCCGCTGTACCGCTGGCACGGGCCGGACGGCGCACTCGCATTCGCCTCGGAACTTCGGGTCCTGCTCGCGACGGGCCTCATGCGGCCGGACCTCGATGCCGCCGGCCTCGCACACTATCTCGGCTTCGGCACCCTCCCGTCGAACCGCACCATGGTCGCGGGGATCACGCCGCTCGCGCCGGGGCATTTCGGCATCTGGCAGGATGGTCGGTGGAGCCAGGAGCGGTACTGGCGGCCTGACTTCGCGCCGCGGATTACCGACCGTGCGGCCGCCCTCGCCCGTGCCCGCGACGAAGTCGCGGCGAGCGTTGCGGCGCATCTCGTCAGCGATGTGCCGGTCGGTCTGTTCCTCAGCGGCGGGATCGATTCCTCGGCGATCCTCGCGCTCGCCGGAGGCCGACTGCCGTCGGTCTCGATCGGGTTCGGGCGGAGCGACGACGAATCCACCGTCGCAGCGCGCGTTGCCGCCCATTTCGGGGCCGAGCACCATGTGATGGAGGTGTCGAACGAAATTGCCGCGGAATGGCTGCCGGAGTTCCTCGCGGCGATGGACCAGCCGAGCGTTGACGGGTTCAACACGTTCTGCGTCGCGCGGGCAGCGCACGGACTCGGTTTCAAGGCCATGCTCGGCGGCGTTGGCGGCGACGAACTCTTCGGCGGCTACCCCGCCTTCGACGACGTCCCGCAGCTCCTCGGTTCGCGCCGCCGGCTGCAACGCACGGCGCGCGGCTTCGCCGAAGCGCTCTCGGCGCGCCCCGATTCGGGCAGCCAGCGGATGGCGGGATTGCTCGATGGCGAAGCAACGCTGGACGCCGTGCATGACAGCTACCACGCGATCTTCACGCCGCGGGAGGTGCGCGCGCTGCTGGCAGGCTGGGGCATCGGTCCGTCCGGTGCTGCTCCGGCGGCGCTGGAGCCGACCGACGACTGGGGGATCGGCTACGAAGCTTTCCCGACCGACCTCGACCGGCTGGGCTGGCTCGAGACCACCAACTTCCTTGGCAACCGGCTGCTGCGCGATGCCGACGTTTTCGGGATGGCGTCGGGGGTGGAAGTGCGCGTCCCGTTCGCCGACGCGACCCTTCTCGATGCGGTGGCGCGGATCGCCTCCGATGTCCGGCTCGCGCCGGGGAAGGCGCTCCTGAAAGCGGCAGTGCCGGAACTCCCCGGTTGGCTGACGGCACTGCCGAAGCGCGGGTTCACCGTCCCGTTCGCTCGATGGCTCGACGGAGGCGAGGGCGGAAGCCGTGGGGGCTTCCTCGCGCCATGGCCGCTTCCGTCGGTGCCGCCCGGCCTCGACGTCCGGGACTGGAACCGGCGCTGGGCGCTCCTCGTGCTTGGTGACTGGCTCGGGCGTCATCTCGGGATCACGCTCTGCGAAAGGTCGAGCGCGGCATGAGCGCTGCAGGTATTTCCGTCGGTGTCGTCGTGCCCGTGCGCAACGGCGCGCGGACGCTCGCCGCGGCGATCGCAAGCGTCATCGGCCAGGCGCCGCCGCCCGGGGACGTCCTGGTGGTCGACGGCGGATCGGAAGACGGCAGCGCCGCGCTGGCGCAGTCGTTTCCGGGCGTCCGCGTGATCGCTCAGGAGGGCCGCGGGCTCGGTGCTGCGCGGAACCAGGGGATCGCCGCGGTATCCGGCGATGTCGTTGCATTCTGCGATGCCGACGATCGCTGGACGGGGGGCGCACTGGCGGCGCGTCTCGCGCGCCTTGCGGCGGAGCCCGCCTGCGGCGCCGTGATCGGCCATATCCGGCGGACCGTGACCGAGGGCGAGACCCCCACGCCGCAGCAGGCCTCGCGGCTCGGGCAGGTCGAGCCCGGTTATACGCCCGGCGCGCTCCTGGTGCGGCGCGCGGCGCTTTCGGCCATCGGCCCGTTCGACGAGACGCTGACTCTGGGCAGCGACAGCGACTGGTTCGTGCGGCTCGTGCAGTCGGCCGTGCGCCTCGACGTGATGCCGGACATCGTGCTCCTCAAGGGCGTCCGGAACACCAGCCTCTCGACCGACATCGCGACCTACCGGCGGGAATTGCTGCAGGTGGCGCGCGGCTTCATCGACCGCCGGCGGCGGGACACGACGTGACCGCACAGGCACACACCGTCGCCCCGCTGCGGATCCTCCACATCATTCCGCGCTTCATCGGCGGCGGTCCCGAGCGCTCGCTGCTTGCCCTCGTGGCAGAGGAGCGCAAGGCCGGCATCGCCAACCGGCACACCGTCGCGGTGCTCGATGTCCCGATCTCCGTCACCATGCTGCTTGTGGCGCGGAAGCTCGGCGTTGCCCTGGTGCCCCGCCCGGATCACGCCGCGTTCTGTCGGCTCATCGAAGACGCCGACATCGTCGAGGTCTACTTCTGGAGCCACCCGGCGCTGGCGGACCTCCTGCGGACCCTGCCCTTCCCGCCCGCCCGCGTGCTCGTCTGGTCGCGGGTCCTCGGGCTCCGCGCGCCGCAGGTGCTGACGGAGGATGTGGCGGGCTTCGGCGACCGGCTCGTCGTGACCGCACGGCGTACGCTGGAAAGCGCTGGCGCGCAGAACGCCCGGCAGCGCGCGATCCCGGTGACCGTTGTTCCCGGCATCGCCGACATGGGCCGCCTCGACGGGTTCGTCCCGCGACCGCATGACGGCATCCGCGTCGGCTATATCGGCATCGTCAACGACACGAAGATGCACCCCCGCTTCGCTGGGATGAGCGCAGCGGTGCGGTCACCGCTCGTGCATTTCGTCGTCTGCGGCGGCGGCGGTGGCGAGGCGCTGCTTGCGGCCCGCTTCGCGGCGCTCGGGCCTGCGGACCGCGTCACCGTGCGCGGGCCGGTCGAGGCCATCCGCGCCGAGCTCGAGACGTTCGACCTGTTCGGTTATCCGCTCGTGGAAGACACCTACGCGACCAGCGAGAAGGCGCTGCAGGAGGCAATGTGGGTCGGCGTGCCGCCGGTCGTCTTTCCCCATGGCGGCGTGCGCGACCTCGTCGAGGACGGGGAAACGGGCCTCGTCGTCACCACGGACGAAAGCTATGCGGACGCGATCGACCGGCTGGCCGGAGACGCCGCCCTCCGCCGCCGCCTCGGGGAGAACGCCCGCAGGTTCGCCCGGTCGGAGTTCGACCCGGCCCGCTGGGCGCAGGAGCTGGATCGGCTGCTGCGCGAGATGATGGACGAGCCGCGCCGACCGCGCCCGCCGCTCCCAGGAGCAGGCGACGCCGCCGCCGAAAACTTCGTTCGATCGCTGGGCGACCAGGCGGGCGCCTTCGCTGTCAGCCTCGACGGGACCGCCGGAGAGTCGCGCCGCGCGGCGGCGCATGAGGAAATCGCCGCGGCGTCGGCACTGCTCGCCAGGGGCGAGGGCGGGATCGCCCACTACGCCAGCTTTCATGCCGATGATCCGCTGCTGCGCTTCTGGGCGAGCCTCGTCGGTCGCCGCAATTGAGGCGCGACCGGCGTTTTGCGCCTCGGAACAGGGTCGATCCTCGCCGCCGAAACGCGCATTCGTGTTCGACGCCCGGGGGGAGCTCGTCTCACACCCCGATGACTCTGCCGTGAAGGTTGTGGCAATGTCCCTGCCAATGCGGCGCATTGCGTCCGGGCCGACGCGCAATAGGGATGGGAGTTTGCACATGAAATTGAGAACACGCTTGGTGGCGGCAACGTCCGCCATTGTTGCGGTGACCGCCACGGTCGCCCTGGCACAGGGCCAGAACGTGACCATCGGCTTCCTCGGCGGCTTCACCGGGCCGATCGAGAACATGACGCCGGCCCTGCCGTCGGCCATCGGCCTTGCCCTGGCACAGATCAACGGCCAGGGCGGCATCCTGGGCGGCGGCACGCTGTCGCTCGTGACGGCCGACGGTGGCTGTGACGCCACCATGGCGGGCAATGCGGGCGACCGCCTCGTCAACACCGAGCGCGTGGTCGCCATCGTCGGCGGCATGTGCTCCGGCGAGACGATCGCCGCCGCCAACGGCGCCGCGATCCCGGGCAATGTCGTGATGATCTCGCCGGCCTCGACCGCGCCGCCGGTCGCCACCATCGCCGACAACGACCTCGTCTACCGCCTCGTCCCCTCCGACGCCTACCAGGGCCAGGTGCTCGCCCGCCTCGTGATGTCGAAGGGCATCGACGAAGTGGTCGTCACCTACGTCAACAACGACTACGGCAACGGCTTTGCCGCGGCCTTCACGGAAGCCTTCACCGCTGCGGGCGGCACGGTTGCGGCGTCCGCCCCGCACAATGAGGGCGGCAACGACTACCGGGCCGAACTCGGCACACTGGCCGGCACGGGCGTCGAGACGCTGGTGATCCTCGCCTACGGCAATGGCTCAGGCCAGACGGTCCTTCGCCAGGCCGTGGAGAGCGGCGCCTTCCTCACCTATGCCGGCGGTGACGGCATGGTCATCGACGAGGTGCTCACGGGCATCGCCCCGGCGGCGGTCGAGGGCATGATCCTCACCAAGCCGGCCGAGTCCGAGGCTGCCGGCGCCGCAATCTTCGCCGCTGCCGCCACTGCCATGGGCCTCGACCCGACGGCGATCTTCGCCGCGCAGGCCTATGACGCCGCCTTCCTGCTGGCGCTCGCGATCGAGAAGAACGGCACCGCCGACCGCGCCGGCCTCTCGGTCGCCCTCCGCGACGTCGCCGCCGCCCCCGGCGAGATCATCCTCCCCGGCGAATGGGAGAAGGCCCGCATGCTCATCGCCGCCGGCACCGACATCAACTACGAGGGTGCCACCGGCGGCGCCGAGTTCGACGCCAATGGCGACGTTCCCGGCGCATTCGTCGAGATGACGCTGCAGGGTGGCGCCTTCGTCCAGGTCGGCCCGGCGATGTAACCGCCGCGTCACTTGACGCTGAGACTCTGGGAGCCCGGGCCGCGAGGTCCGGGCTCTTTTGTTGTTTGTGGCGTTCGCCGGATGGGGCGGTGCGCCACCAGCCGCAGCCTCTCAACTCGTCTTGGTCGGGACAAGCCCGACCAAGACGACCTGTTGGGTCACGGGACCGGCCAAACCGGCCACCTGACTTCGCCTCAGCTTCAGGCCTCGTCCGGGCTCTGCTGCTTCGGCTCGCCGCGACGCCGCCCCGCGCCGATCTCCGGGATCAGCCCGCGCGGCGCGAACCGGAGCGCGAGGGCGATCACGAGGCCCAGGACGAACACGCGCATCTGGACCGAGCGGCTCGTGATGTCGGGGATGGCGCCCCAGCCGATCGCTTCGGTCCAGCCCGAGATGGTCGTGAACAGCCATTGCGACACCGGCTCGGAGAGGAGCCAGACGAGGTAGATCAGGAACGCGCCCAGCAGTGCGCCGAGATTGTTGCCGGCGCCGCCGACGATCACCATCACCCAGATGATGAAGGTGTGGTTGACCGACGAATAGCTGGAGGGATCGTAGATCTGCGCGAACGACACCAGGATCGCGCACCCGATCCCCATCAGCGCCGAGCCGAGGACGAAGAGCTGCAGCTGCCGGGCGCGGACGTCCTTGCCCATGGCATCGGCCGCGACGTGGTTGTCGCGGATGGCGCGCGTCATGCGGCCCCACGGGCTGTGATAGGCGCGCTGCAGCAGGAAGAACGCCGCCCCGAGGATGACGAGGACGAGGAGGAGGTAGCCGGATCGGGCGTAGATGAAGCTGGCATCGATCGACGTGCCCCAAGCTTGGAAGTCCTGCGGCCGGGGCACCGGCCACGGCACCGGCGACACGGTGAGCGTGCCGCGCGTCAGCCAGTCCATGTTCTTGAGGAGGGCATGGATGATCTCGGCGATGCCGATGGTGGCGATGGCGAGATAGTCGGACCGGAGGCCGAGGCACACTTTCCCGATCAGCCAGGCAACGCCCGCGGCCAGCAGCCCGCCCAGCACCCAGCCGAGCCAAACCGGCAGGCCGAGGCCGCCGATCCATTCGGGGCCCGCCTCGATGTAGGCGATGGCTGGATCGATCTGCGTCCGGAAGAAGATGTAGGCCGCGATCCAGGCGATGACCTGGAGGGTGCGCTGGAGCCAGCGCGGGAAGCCGATGCGGTGCAGCCGGCCGGCGCCCACGATCACCAGCGCGCCGACGCCGGCGGCGAGGAGCGCCCGGCCGAGCATCCACGGTCCGTCGGAGTCCCAGAATTCGGGGCTGACGGGCATGCCCATGAAGACGGCGGCAAAGCCGCCGATCATGAGGAAGCCCATCATCCCGAAATTGAACAGGCCGCCATAGCCCCACTGGATGTTGAGGCCGAGGGCGATCAGGGCATAGGCCGAGGCCTCCACGAGGAGGCGCACCGTGAAGGGGGCGCCCATGGCAAAGCCGGTGGCGACGATCAGCGCGAAGAGGCCGAGATAGAGGATCCCCGCGCGCTGCATCATGACGACGCCCCGCGGAAGATGCCGGTGGGACGCAGGAGCAGCGTGACGACGAGGATCACGAAGGCGACCGTCACCTTGTACTCGGTCGGCACGATGGCGAGCGTGGTCGGCACCCAGTCGGGGAGCGAATCCCGGAACGGGCGCAGGACGACGCTCCAGTTGAACACCGCCAGCACCTCGGCAAAGCCGATGAGATAGCCCGCAACGATCGCGCCATAGACCTGCCCGACGCCGCCGACGATGGCCGCCGCGAAGATCGGCAGGAGGATGTTGAAGGCAAGGTCCGGCTTCACCGTCACGTCGAGCGCGAGGAACGTGCCGGCAAGGCAGGCAAGGCCGGCGCCGATGATCCAGGTGAGGCGGACGATCTTCCTGATGTTGATGCCGGAGACCTGCGCAAGGTCCGGATTGTCGGCCACCGCGCGCATCGCCTTGCCGTTCCGCGACCGCTTGAGGAAGAGGTGGAGCGCGATCACCGCAAGGATGGTGACGACGACGCCGACGGCCTGCGGCTGCGTGAAGGTGATGGCGCGCGTCGCCCCCTCGACCGGCAGGCGGTAGATCACCTTGGGCACCTCCTCGAAGAAGCTGTAGGTGCCGGTGCCGAACAGGAGCCGGATCAGCCCCTGCAGCATCATCGTCACGCCGATCGAGGCGATCAGCAGCGTCACGGGTTTGGCGCCCCTGGCCCGGAGCGGCGCGTAGAACAGCCGGTCGAGCCCGAGCGCGGCCACGATCGTGATCGCGATCGCCAGCGGCAGGACGAAATAGGCGAGCGGCAGGCCGCTCGACACGCCCATCCCGGCGAGAATCCAGGTGAGCACCAGCGTGATGAACGCGCCCAGGGTCATCATGTCGCCGTGGGCGAAATGGGCGAAGCGGAGGATGCCGAACAGCAGCGTCACGCCGATCGCGCCGAGCGCGTAGATTGAACCGGCCACGAGGCCGGAGATGACGACGTTGTTGAGGAAGAAGACGAACTCGTTCATGCGGGCTTTGCTCCGCCGAGGAAGCTCCGCGCCACCTCCGGGTCGTCCAGCAGCGCCCGCCCCGTGCCGGTGAACAGGTTCTTCCCGCCCGCCAGCACGAAGCCGCGGCTGGCGATCGCAAGCGCCTGCCGCGCGTTCTGCTCCACCATCAGCACGCCCACGCCGCCCCTGTTGATGGCGACGATGCGCTCGAAGATCTCGAGGACGTATTTCGGGCTCAGTCCCGCCGATGGCTCGTCCAGCATCAGGAGCTTCGGCTTCCCCATCAGCGCGCGGCCCATCGCCACCATCTGGCGTTGGCCGCCGGAGAGTTCCCCTGCCTTCTGGCGCCGCTTCTCCCTGAGCGGCGGGAACATCTCGTAGACGGAGGCCAGCGTGTCGCCGGACCCGTCGGTCCGCACGAAGGCGCCCATCTCGAGGTTCTCCTGGACGGTGAGCGAGGGGAAGACGTTCTTCTCCTGCGGCACGTAGCCGAGGCCCATCGGCACGAGCGCGTCCGGCCGGGCATTGGTGATGTCGGCGCCGGCGAAGCGGATCGCGCCGGCGCTGACCTTGAGGAGGCCGAAGATGGCCTTCAGCGTCGTCGACTTCCCGGCCCCGTTGGGCCCGACGATGACGCCGATGTCGGACGCGTCGATGGCGATGTCGACGCCGTTGAGGATCGGCACGCCGCCATAGCCGGCCACGACCGAGCTGAGGTCGATGAGGCTCACGCCGGCTCCTCCAGCGGCGTGCCGAAATAGGCTTCCACGATCCGCGGATCCTGCCGCAGCGTTTCGAGCGGCCCCTGCGCCAGCACGGTGCCCTGCGCCATCACGATCACCGGGTCGCAGAGCCGCGCGATCAGGTCCATGTCGTGCTCGATGACGAAGAAGGTGTAGCCGAGCTCCCGGTTCATCCGCTCGACGTTCTCCGCCAGCGCGTTGAGGAGCGTCTTGTTCACGCCCGCCGCCACCTCGTCGAGGAGGACGGCCTTCGCGTCGACCATCATCGTGCG
>CAXNGA010000015.1:0-11697 GCA_964201375.1 Kaistiaceae bacterium | reverse complement strand
TCGTTTCACGAAGTACGCGGACATCCTTCTCCGCCCGGCCATGGGCCCGACGACCGGGCCGAAGGGCCTCGGCTTCACCCTCACCTTCACGGTGTTCGACGGCACGCTCGACGCGATCGATGCGCTTGCAGAGCGCGCCCGGAAGTCTGGAGCGACGATCGTCCAGGAGCCAGGCAACCGGCCGTGGAACGCCCGGGACTTCACCGTCGCCGACCCCGATGGCTTTCGGCTCACCTTCACGAAGGGACCCGTCCGCACTGACCTCAGCTTCGCCGAGGTGATCGACCGGGCGGGCAAGCCGGGCGCCTGACGCGCGGCCTCCCGATCAACTGCAGGAACGGACCGTGAGAACGAGCGACCTCATCCGGCATGCCGGCGTGACGCGAAAAGCCCTTCGCCTCTACGAGGAGAAGGCGCTGATCGACCCGCCGCGCAGCCTGGACAACGGCTACCGGGAGTACGACCGGGAAGCGGTCGAACGCATCCACACGATCCGCCTGCTGCAGACGATCGGCTTCAGCCTCGCCGAGATCCGAAAGCTGATCGGCGGGGCGAAGATCGACTGGACCCACACGCTCGAGCTCCAGGAAAAGCTCCTGGCACGGCGTCAGGCTGAACTCGGCAACACCCTTGCCCAGCTCCGGCGCACGCTGTCCCGACTGCGGAACGGCGGCGCGGAGGACGACGAGGCGGTGATCGACCTCATCCGGGCGCCAACCAGCGAAGATGAATTCCGCGCCATGCGCGAGACCGTGAACCACTACTACAACGAGAAAGCCCGCGAGGCGCTGGCCAGCCATCCCGCCACTCCCGACGAGATCCAGGCCGGCACGAATGCGTGGACCGCCATCATCGCCGAGATCGAAGGCATGATGCGCGACGGCACCGACCCCGGCTCACCCCAGGGCCAGGCGCTCGTCAAGCGCATGGACGCGCTGATCTCCGCCTTCACC
Organism: Kaistiaceae bacterium; assembly: GCA_964201375.1. GTDB lineage: Bacteria > Pseudomonadota > Alphaproteobacteria > Rhizobiales > Kaistiaceae > JADLGL01. The sequence goes on along the minus strand of CAXNGA010000015.1, from coordinate 10,744 downwards.
CTCGGCGATCCCGATGTCGAGGCCGGGCTGAGCCGGATGTACGCCGATCGCACCAGCTGGCCGAAGGACGCCCGTGCGCCCTACACGATCGAGGTGTGGGAGTTCGTCGGGCGGATGCGCGAGGCCGCTAAGAAGTAGCCTCCCCGGGGCGGCCGGCGGTCGCCCGCGCTGCGCCGGACAGTCACCTGTCCAGCATGGTGCAGCCTGCCGATTCTGTTTCTGCTGGAGCGCGGGACAGGATGGCGACACAGCGCCCGGGCTCCCGTGATTCGCCCGCGTCTGTTGCCCGACGGCAACGGACGGTGGCGCTGATTAGAGGCATATTGGCCATGGGTTGATTCAGGAGGGCGGGATGAAACAGGCTGGAAAGATCTCGGCGGGCTTTGTCGCCTGCATGATGAGCGCAGGCGTTGCAGTAGCGGCGGACGCTCCGCAAATCGTGATGCCGGTGATGCCCGCGCCCGTAGCGGCCGCAGAACCTGCATTCGACTGGGGCGGGTTCTATCTCGGTGCGCGTGGCGGCGCGTGGATCGACATCGGCGAGGAGCTTCGTGGCCTGGAGCTGCTGGGCGTTGGCGGCTACGATATCGCGCGCGACCGCGCGCTGTTCGGCCTGTCGGCCTATGTCGGCTACAATTTCGGACAGGACGGCTCCAACTGGCGGCTCGGCGCCGATGTTCGTGCCGGGTTGCTCGTGGGCGAGAGCCGCCGGCTGCTGATCTATACGCTGGCGGGAATCTACGACTATCTGCCGCTCGATGGTCCGGACGACCTCGACTGGCGCTTCGGCGGCGGTGCCGAATTGGCATTGGGGAGGGCCCTGTCGATCTACGGCCAAGTGACGGTCGGCGACTCGTTCGGGGACGGATTCCCGCCAGGCCGCCTGCACATCGAGGTCGGGCTCAACTGGCATCCTGGCAACTAGCCGGGGGCCGTCGTGCCTCTATCGCCGGACCAGGATTGATCAGCGGCCGCGCCAGACGGTGCGGCCGCGGGTTTTCGCTTTCTCGCACCGGCGAGATTCGACACGTTGTTTACCCGTTCAGCAGGCGGGCACGATCGCGGCCTCGGCGCCGGCCATTGCCGCCATCGCGGCGAGGTCGAGCGGGCGGGTCAGCATCAGGAACGGCTCCCCCGGCGCAAGCTGGATGAAGGTCGTCACCGGCAGCCGTCCACCGGCGCGGCCGTCATTGCGGCACCCCTCGATGCCGAGCCCGAGCGAGAGCCGGCGTGTGCCCGGAGCGGCGGTGCGCCGGAGTTCGGCGAGGTAGGCATCGAGTTCCGCAGCCGACCGTGGGTCCAGTGCAAATGCTCGGATCACGGCGCCTGCCCGTCCCTCCTCGGCAAGGGCTGGCGGGACCGCCGTCTCGCCCATGGCGTAGTGCCGCAGAGTCGGCGGCGCGCCGTAGACACCGACCGATATCGTGAGCGTTGGCGCCCCGCCGTCGATGACGAACGCGGCCGGAACACGGACGCCAAGCCGGAGTTCGCCCGCCGAGACCATCGAGAGGTCGAAGGCATGCAGCGCCGCGAGCGTGGACCGCGGCACGGGCGAGCACGCCCCCAGGGCCAGGGCAGCAAGAAGCAGGGCCGCGGCTGCCTTGCCGCGGCGGGTGTTGCGTGTCATTGTGTATCTCCGTAGGACAGCGATAACTCATCGTAGCACGATAATTTATCGCACCGCAACGATGAGCTCGCCATGCCGACCGAATCCGTCTCGACGCCTCGTCTCCGCCGCATCGCCGCCGGCATGAGCACCGCCACGGTCGTCCTCGCCATCCTCCTCCTCGCTGCCGCGATCTACATCGCCGTGGACGGCACCGCCTTTGGCGAGGCGCTCCGGGACGGCCCCGTTGCGGGTGGTACGCTGTCGATCGCCCCGACGCTCCGAACGGTTGCGATCGTCCTTGGCCTGCCGACGCTGGCGCTCATCCTCTGGAGCCTGTGGAACGCGTTCTGGCTCTTCCGCGCCTACCGCGCCGGCGAGATCGTCTCGCTCGATATCGGGCGGCGGATCCGCCGGATGGGCGGCACGCTCGTTGCCTTTCCCATCGTTTCGACCGTGACCAACGTGCTTACCGGGATCGTCGTCACGTGGGACAGTGGCGAAGGCCAGCGCCAGGTGTCGCTGTCGATCAGTTCGGAGGCCGTGATCATGGCCATCACCGGCGCGATCCTGATCATGGTCGGAAGGTCGATGGTCGAGGCTGCGCGAATAGCCGACGAGAACCGGCAGTTCGTCTGAGACCGCCCGGTACCATGACCATCGTCGTCAATCTCGATGTCGCCCTCGCGCGCCGGAAGATGCGCTCGAAGGAACTCGCCGAGCGCATCGGCATCACCGAGCAGAACGTGTCGCTCCTGAAGTCCGGCAAGGTGAAGGGCGTCCGCTTCGACACGCTCGACCGCATCTGCGAGGTGCTGGACTGCCAGCCGGGTGACATCCTCGAATGGCGGCCGGACAGGCCCGAGGCCTGAGGCCGACGGCGTCACCCGGTCGGTGCCGGGTAGAGCTGTGGTGCGAAGCTGATCGACTGGGCGACCACGTTGCCATCGCGTCCGTACGCGGTGAGATAGACCCGGAAGAGGAACAGCCCGTCGTGCTCGAGCCCGCCCGGGATCGTGATGGCGAAGGTTTCGCCAGCGTTGCCGATCGCCATCGGGTCACGGGTGAAGCCGAAATTGAGCTGGTACTGGTCGAGAGTGTCTTCCTGCATCACGCGGATGTTGCCGTCTATCGTCAGCCCCATCGCCCGCAGCGCCGAGAGATCGGGCCAGGTCCAGACCAGCCTTGCTTCGTCATCGATCGTCTCGACGTGGATGTCCCTGATGAGCGGCATCGCCACCGCAGGCGGAACACCCGGCGCCGTTGTCGTGACCACGTCACGGCCCCGCCTCACCGTAACCTGCCACGGCCCGACGAGCGCGGGATCGAACGGAATGGCGGCCTGGTAGAGGTCGTCTAGCATCGGCCCTGAGTAGAACGCGAGTTCGACCCGCCTCTCACCCTGCGTTGCCACGACTGTGGTCGGCCTCATCGATCGCGTGACGAACACCTCGATCCGCAGGACGTCGCCGGGGTCGTACTGGCCGAGGAGGTTCTCCCCGGTGACCATGCGAAAGATGTTCGCGCTGGTGACCGCGAACGGCACCTCCTGCCCCCGCGCCAGTCCGGCGGCAAGCACTGCGATGGCGAAGACGATCGCTGCGACCTGGCGCGCGGCCATGCGCTCCTCCACCGCTCAGTAGCGGGGCGGCAGGTCGCGTTGGGATCCCTCCCCCAGGACCGCGGCCGCCGCACATGGGCATCATAGCGCCAGTCCGGCGCTCGATCGAAGATGTCGCCCGCCCGCAACGACCGGGCGGGTGGTGAAATCAGTCCATTTTGCCGTGCTGCCCGCCGGCGGCCGCCGGTGCGCCGCTGCGGATTCATGCCCTGGCGCACGGATCCCTTCCGGGGTGGCGCCGCTCGCCACGGCACCCGGGCAACGCGCTTGACGAACAACTTAGTGAGCGATAAGTACAAGAAACTTAGCGACCACTAAGCAGGCCTCGATGTCACGCGCTGAACCGGCTGCTCCCCCGCGTCCCAGGACCCGCATGTCGGCGGAGGATCGCCGCGCGATGGTCGTGGCGGCTGCCGTTTCGGAGTTCTCCGAGCACGGCTTCGAGGGGACGGCGACCGAAGCGATCGCCAACCGCGCCGGAGTGTCCCAGCCCTACCTCTTCCAGCTCTTCGGCAGCAAGCGCGACCTCTTCATCGCCACCGTTCGCGAAGCCTTCGCCCGGACCTGGCACACCTTCGAATCCGCCGGCGAGACCGCAAGGCAGACCGATCCCTCCACGCAGGGCATCCTTCACGCGATGGGCGAGGCGTACTGCGACCTGCTGCGCGACCGTGCGTTGCTCCGCTGCCAGCTCCACGCCTATGCGGCCTGCGCCGATGACGAGATCCGTGCCGTGGTACGAGCCGAGTTCTCCGCCCTGCACGGCCGCATTGCGGCCCTCTCCGGCGCGCCGGCCGATGTGCTGGATGCCTGGTTCGCGCGCGGAATGCTCATGAACACCATCGCCGCCATCGCGCCGGACCTCACCGAGGACGGCGAGCACCTGACCCTGGCGCTCCTGACGCCGGTCGAAGGCCCCAAGCCGCGCTCCGCCATTGCCCGCGACAAGGCCCAGGCCATCGCCGAAGCCGCGACGCGGGCCGCCGCCAAGTCACGGACCCTCGGCCGCCGCCCCGTCGTCCGCAAGTCCGCCGCGCGAAGGCACCCGCCAACGGTCTGAACCAACCCGCCGCCCGGCATTCCCGGCGGACGATACTTAGCGACCAGTCACTACCCACAATCTGCTCAACCCGGAGAAGGACATGTCTGCCGCACCAACCGTCCGCCGCCACACCGGCTGGACCTTTGCCATCACGTCGATCGCCCTCTTCATGGTGGCGCTCGACAATCTCGTCGTGACGACCGCCCTGTCCGTCATCCGCGAGGAACTCGACGCCTCGCTCTCGCAGCTCGAATGGATCGTCAACGCCTACACGCTCACCTTCGCCGTGCTGCTCCTGACCGGCGCAGCGCTCGGCGACCGCTTCGGCCGGAAGCGAATGTTCATCATCGGCCTTGCGATCTTCACGGCGAGTTCCGCGTGGGCGGCCGCCGCAGGCACGACCGAGGCGCTGATCCTTGCCCGTGCGCTCCAGGGCGTCGGCGGCGCGATCGTCACACCGCTCACCCTGACGCTCCTGTCCGCGGCGGTGGCACCCGAGCGGCGCGCGCTCGCGCTCGGTGCTTGGGGCGGCATCGGCGGCCTTGCGATCGGCATTGGTCCGCTGGTCGGCGGGGCGATCGCGGAGGGCCTGTCGTGGCAATGGATCTTCTGGCTGAACGTGCCGATCGGCATCGTGGCCATCATCGCCGCCGGGCGCTACCTCACCGAATCCCGCGGGCCCGACCGGAGCCTCGACCTGCCCGGCCTCGGCATTGCGTCCATCGGCCTCGTCGGCATCGTCTGGGGTGTCATCCACGGCAATGAGCGCGGCTGGGGCGATGCAGCGGTTCTGGCCGCCATCCTCGGCGGCGCCTCCCTCGTGGCGGCCTTCGCCTGGTGGGAGTCGCGCACGAAGTCGCCGATGCTGCCGCTCGGCTTCTTCCGCGACCGCACCTTCGCGATCGCCAACGCCGCCTCGTTCCTGATGTTCTTCGGCGTCTTCGGGGCGGTGTTCCTGATGGCCCAGTTCTTCCAGTTCGTGCAGGGCTACGGCCCGCTCGACGCCGGCCTCCGCACGCTCGCCTGGACGGGCATGCCGGCGATCGTGGCGCCGCTCGCCGGTCTTCTTGCCGGCAGGATCGGCGGTCGCCCGCTCCTCGTGGCCGGCCTTGGCCTGATGGCGATCGGCCTCGCCTGGTTCGCCGCGGTTGCGACGGCCACGGTGAGCTACGGGACCCTGGTCCCCGGACTCGTCCTCGCCGGCATCGGCATGGGCCTGTTCTTCGCGCCCGTCGCCGCGGTCGTCCTTTCCTCGGTGAAGCCGCAGGACGAAGGCAAGGCATCGGGCGCGACCAACGCGATCCGCGAACTCGGTGGCGTGTTCGGCATCGCGATCCTGGCCAGCGTCTTCTCGGCGACCGGCTCCTACACCTCGCCCGAGGGCTTCATGGACGGCCTCATCCCCGCCGTCTGGGTCGGTGCGGTGCTGGTGGGCATCGCATCGCTGCTGACGCTGGCCCTGCCGGGCCGCAGGGACGCCGCCCCGCTGGGCCGCGTGATGGCGGCGCACTGATCTCGGCGGAAACCTGCCAACCGAGGGGGACGCTGCGGCGCCCCCCTTCTGCGTGCAGCGAGACCCGCCATGACGACCGGCGGCTGGAGCATCGACGCCCCCGACCGCGGCGCCTTCGGCATGACGGGCGTGGTTCCGGCGTCGGAGAACCGCGGGACCACGCAGGACTCAAGGTTGCACGGACGCGCCGCGGCCGTATTGTCTCGCGCACATGACCGTTCCCACAGTCCTGCTCCCGCGTTCGGGGCTCATCGTTTCAAGGCTCGGCCTCGGCCTCAGCAGGCTGCACTACCTCCCGGAGCGGACAGGCGAAGCCCTCATCCACGCCGCAATCGACGCGGGGATCACCCATTTCGATGCCGCAAGGCTCTACGGCGACGGACTGGCCGAGCGCGTGCTCGGCCGGGCCATCCGCCGGCAGCGCGACCGCGTCACGATAGCAACGAAGTTCGGCCTTCACGGCAGCCGCGTGATAGAGCGGCTCGGAGCGGCCGCGTATCCGCTGCGTGCCGCCCGCTCGGTGGCACGACGCGCCCGCCTCCTGACCGGTCCGCGCCCGCGCTTTGCGGTCGCGGCCTTCGAGCGCAGCCTTCACCGGTCGCTGGCGGCGCTGGGGACGAACCGGATCGACATTTCTCTTCCTGCACGAACCGGCCCCGGCCCTCGCGAACGCAGCCGACGACCTAATCGCCGCCCTCGAGCGCGCCCGGAGCGCCGGCGCCATCCGGGCTATCGGCGTCTCGGCCGCTGCGGCAACGCTGGCTGCCTTCGCCACCCGGTTCGGGAAAGCCATCGACGTTCTGCAGGCACCCGAGCAGCACTGGGAACCGGCGCTGGTTCCCGACATCACATTCGGCGCCCTCTCGGGCGGCCCGCAGCGCTTCGGCGGCCCGGCCGGTCCCGCCGATGCGGTGGCGCCTCGCCTTCGCAGGGCGCTCGCCCGGCGGCCGGAGGGTGCCGTGCTCGTCTCGACGACCCGGCAGGACCACCTCGCCGGCCTCGCCGCGATCGCCGAATGGATTCATTCGTGACCATCCGGCCCCTCCGGTCCGGCGAGCCGGAAGACCTCGCCGCCGATCTCTGCATCGTTGGTGGCGGCATGGCGGGCCTCCTCCTTGCCGCACGGCTCTGTGCCACGCGCCGCGTCGTGGTGCTCGAAAGCGGCCCCGCGTCGGGCGCCCCGCTCGATGCGCTCAATGCGGTGGAGGATGTCGGCGGGCGATACGCCACCGCGCAGACCGGCAGGCAGGAGCCGCTTCCGCGCCAGCCGCCAGTAGAAGAGGCGGGCGAGGCTGCCGAAGTCGGCCAGGGCGCTCCTGTCCATCGTGGTCGAGCAGTTCCCCGACTTCGCCAACCGCATCTCGCTCTCGGGCGAACGGGACGCCTTCGGCCTGCCGAAGTCCCGGATCGCGTGGACGGTTTCCGAGCGCGACGCCGCCACTGCGCGCGCCGCTGCAGAACTCGTGCGCGCCGGCTGGACGAAGGCAGGCTTCGACGCGGCGTTCCCGATCGACTGGAAGCCCGGCATCTTCACCGACCCCGCCGCCGAGCTCGCGGCGCGCATGGGGAGCGTGTTCCACCCGTCGGGCAGCACCCGCATGGGCATCGATCCGCGCACATCCGTGGTGGATCGTGACCTCCGCTGTCACGGTGTCGCGAACCTCTACGTCGCCAGCACCGCGACCTTCCCGATTGCCGGCGCGGCCAATCCGTCGCTGACGCTTCTCCAGCTCACGCTGCGCCTCGCGGAACATCTCGCGCCGAAATGAGAAAAGGGCGGCCGCATCGCGACCGCCCCTTCCAGAGTCGAATTCGTCGTATCGCCGCCAGGCTAGGCCGGGTCGGCCGCGACCTTGTGGCCGCCGAGCATCTCGAGCGCCTTCACCATCGCCGAGTGATCCCACTGCGAGCCGCCGGCGGCGGCGCACGCGTTGAAGAGCTGCGCGGCGTTGGCCGTGCTCGGCAGCGCGATCTTGAGCGCGCGGGCGGACTCCAGCGCGAGGTTGAGGTCCTTCTGGTGCAGCTCGATGCGGAAGCCGGGGTTGAAGGTGCGCTTGATCATGCGCTCGCCATGGACCTCGAGGATCTTCGAGGAGGCAAAGCCGCCCATCAGCGCGGTGCGGACCTTTGCCGGATCGGCGCCGGCCTTGGAGGCGAAGAGGAGCGCCTCGGCCACCGCCTCGATGTTCATGGCGACGATCATCTGGTTGGCGACCTTGGTGATCTGGCCGTCGCCCACGCCGCCGACGAGCGTGATGTTCTTCCCCATCAGCTCGAACAGCGGTTTGACCCGCGCGAACGCCGCTTCCGTGCCGCCGCACATGATGGAGAGCGTCGCGTTCCTGGCGCCGACCTCGCCGCCCGACACCGGGGCATCGACGTAGTCGCAGCCCTTCTCGGCGATCTTCGCGGCGAATTCCTTGGTGGCGATCGGCGAGATCGAGCTCATGTCCACGACCGTCTTGCCGGCCGAAAGCCCCTCGGCGATGCCGCCCGCGTTGAAGAGGGCGGCCTTCACGTCCGGCGTATCCGGCACCATGACGATCACGACATCCGCCTTCTCGGCGACTTCCCTGCCCGAACCGCAGGCGACCGCGCCCGCTGCCAGCAGGTCCGGCGCGACCGGCCTTATGTCAAAGGCGAAAAGCTGGTGGCCACCGGCGAGGAGATGCCCCGCCATCGGCCTTCCCATGATGCCAAGTCCGACGAAACCGACCTTCATTGCTGTCTCCGTTCCCGCTGTCTTTGTGTCGTGTCGATGCTCAGCCGGGGCGCTTCATCCAGCCGAGCCCGGCGGTCGTGCCGGCCTTGGGCCGGTACTCCGCGCCGACCCAGCCGGCATAGCCCTCGGCGTCGAGCATCCTGAAGATGAAGTCGTAGTTGATCTCGCCGGTGCCCGGCTCGTTGCGGCCGGGATTGTCGGCGAACTGCACGTGCGCGATGCGGTCCCTGAGCCGCCTGAAGGTGGGCGTGAGGTCCCCCTCCATGATCTGCATGTGGTAGAAATCGTACTGGAAGAAGAGGTTGTCCGAGCCGACTTCGTCCATGATCGCAATGGCTTGGGGACTTCTGTTGACGAAGAAGCCCGGGATGTCCCGCGTGTTGATCGCCTCGAGCAGCAGCCTGATGCCGGCCGCCTTCAGCTCGGCCGCGGCATATTTCAGGTTCGACACCAGCGTCGCCTTCAGCACGTCCGCCGGCACGCCCGCCGGGGCGATGCCCGCGAGGCAGTTGACCTGCCTGCAGCCGAGCGTCGTCGCATAGTCGATCGCCCTGGCGACGCCCGCGCGAAACTCGTCGACGCGGTCCGGCAGGCAGCCGATGCCGCGCTCGCCGCCGCCCCAGTTGCCGGCGGGAAGGTTGTGCAGCACCTGCTCGAGCCCGTTCTCCTTCAGCCTGGCGGCGATCGTCTCCTTCGGGAAGTCGTAGGGGAACAGGTATTCGACGCCCCTGAAGCCGTCCTTGGCGGCGGCTGCGAAGCGGTCGAGGAAGTCGACCTCGCCATACAGCATCGACAGATTGGCGGTGAAGCGCGGCATCGGTGGGTCCCCTTCGGCTCAGAATTGGCCGGGAGGTTTACCAATGCCCGCCGGAAGCACAACCCCGCACGGCGGCGCGGGCGCCGGTTCCGGGGTGGCAGCGATGCGCCGGAGCGATTGCATTCCGGCCCCGTGGGTGTAAGCCCGCGGGCCGGCAACAGGAATGCTGCGCCGCCTGCGGCGCAATGAGGAAGAGCCCATGCTCGCGCATCTGGTGACCGACGAGAACCGGAAGTGGTGGACGCTGGGCGCGGTGGCCTTCGCCCTGTTCATGATCATGCTCGACAATACGATCGTGAACGTCGCCCTCCCGGCGATCCAGCTCGATCTCGGGATCGACGTCTCCGGGCTCGAATGGATCGTCACGGGCTATGCTTTGAGTTTTGCCGTGCTGATGTTGACGGGCGGCAAGCTGGCCGACATGTACGGCCGGCGCCGCATCTTCGTGATCGGCCTGTCGATCTTCACCGCTTCGTCGCTCGCCTGCGGCCTTGCCGGCAGCGCGGAGATGCTGATTGCGGCGCGCGTCGTCCAGGGCGTGGGCGCGGCCCTCATGATGCCGGCGACGCTGGCGCTCATCACCGCCGCCTTCCCGCCGCAGCAGCGCGGCACCGCGCTCGGCACCTGGGCCGGCGTGTCGGCGGTGGCGCTGGCGATCGGCCCGCTGATCGGCGGCATCGTGACCGAAAACATCAACTGGCACTGGATCTTCTACATCAACGTCCCGGTCGGCATCCTCGCCATCGTGGCGGCGCTGACCATCATCCGCGAGTCCCGCGACACCGCAAGGGAGCAGCGGCTCGACCTGCCGGGGCTCCTATCGTCGGGCGTCGGCATGTTCGCCCTCGTCTTCGCCCTCATCGAGGGCAACGCGCTCGGCTGGACCTCCGGCACGATCCTCGGCCTGTTCGGCCTGTCGCTCGCGAGCCTGGTCGTATTCGTGGCGCTCGAGGCGAAGCAGCGCCTGCCGATGTTCGACCTCGGCCTGTTCCGCAACTCCACCTTCGTGGGTGCCAACGTCACCGCGCTCTTCCTGATGGTGGCCATGTTCGGCGTGTTCTTCTTCCTCTCGCTCTTCATGCAGACCATCCTCGGCTACGGCCCGGTCCAGGCGGGCGCGACGTTCCTGCCGATGACCGGCCTCGTCATCGTGGTGGCGCCGATCTCGGGCCGGCTGTCGGACCGCTACGGCTCGCGCTGGCTGATGGTGGGCGGCATGCTGCTGGTTGCGGCGGCCCTTTTCGTCTTCTCGACGCAGGACGAGACGGCGACCTTCTGGACGCTGCTGCCGGGCACGCTCATGGCCGGCATCGGCATGGCCGGCACGATGTCGCCGATGACGTCGGCGGCGCTCTCGGCCGTGCCGCTCGACCGGACCGGCGTTGCCTCAGGCATGCTCAACACGTTCCGCCAGGTCGGCGTT
>CAXNGA010000014.1:0-12018 GCA_964201375.1 Kaistiaceae bacterium | reverse complement strand
TCCTCATCCCCGACCTCGTTGCCGGGGAAGTCGTCGATGCCGGCGAGGACCATGTCCTCTACCGGCTCCGCGATGGCAGCCACTGGAGCAACGACGCCCGCTATCCGGAGGAAGGCGCATGGTGACCCTCCGCCCCTATCAGCAGGCCGCCATCGCCGCGATCTACGACTACTTCGCCGGCAAGTCGGGGCACCCTCTGGTCGTGATCCCCACCGCTGGCGGCAAGTCGCTGGTCATGGCCTCGTTCATCGAAGGTGTCCTGAAGGCCTGGCCGGACCAGCGCATCCTGATCGTCACCCATGTCCGCGAGCTGATCGCCCAGAACCACGCCGAGATGGTCACGCTGTGGCCGCAGGCGCCGGCGGGCATCTACTCCGCCGGGCTCGGCCGGCGCGACGCCGGTGCCCGGATCCTGTTCGCCGGCATCCAGTCGATCCACAAGCGCGCCGCCGAAATCGGCCATGCCGACCTCGTCCTGATCGATGAGGCGCATCTCATCCCCGGCTCGTCCGACACCATGTACCGGCGCTTCCTCGGCGACCTCGTCGCGATCAATCCGCATCTCAAGGTGATCGGCTTCACCGCCACCCCGTTCCGGCTCGACAGCGGGATGCTGCACGAGGGCGACGGCGCGCTGTTCACCGACATCGCCTTCGAGGTCCCGGTGCGGGAGCTGATCGACCGGGGCTATCTCAGCCCCCTCGTCAGCAAGCAGCCGGAGACGACACTGAGCGTTGCCGGCGTCGGCACGCGGGCCGGCGAGTTCATCGCCCGCGAGCTGCAGGAGGCCGTCGACCGGGCCGCGATCACCAACTCCGCGATCGACGAGGTGGTCGCCCATGGCCGGGATCGCCGCTCATGGCTCGCCTTCTGCGCCGGGGTCGAACACGCGAGCCATGTCGCCGATGCGATCCGCGAGCGGGGCTACTCCGCTGCCACCATCTTCGGCGATACCCCGAAGCCGGAACGCGACGGCATCATCGCCGCCTTCAAGCGCGGCGAGATCCGCGCGCTCGCCTCGATGGGCGTGCTCACCACCGGCTTCAACGCGCCGGCGGTCGATCTGATCGCCATGCTGCGGCCGACCAAGTCGGCCGGGCTCTACGTCCAGATGGCCGGCCGCGGCACGAGGCTGGCGCCGGGCAAGGCCAACTGCCTCGTCCTCGACTTTGCCGGCAATGTCGCCCGGCACGGCCCGATCGATCTCGTCACGCCGAAGAAGCCCGGCAGCGGCGAGGGCGTCGCCCCGACGAAGGTCTGTCCGGACTGCGCCAGCATTCTCCCCATCGGCGTGATGGCCTGCCCGGACTGCGGCCACGTCTTCCCCGCCCCCGCCGTCAGGATCGCGCCGCGCGCGGCGACGCTGGAGATCCTCTCCTCGCGCCGGGCGCAATGGGTTGCGGTCACCGACGTCTCCTATCGCCGTCACGACAAGCCCGGCAGCCCGTCCTCGCTCCGGGTCGACTATCGCTGCGGGCTGGTGTGGCACAGCGAGTGGGTGTGCCTGGAGCATTCCGGCTACGCCCGCCACAAGGCTGAGGCATGGTGGCGGGCGCGGGCGCCAGACGTGCCGGTGCCTGGCTCGATCGACGAGGCGCTGCCGCTCACGAGCCGGCTCGAACGCCCGTCGGAGATCTTTGTGCGGCTGAACGGCCGCTTCACCGAAATCGCCAACCACCGGTTCGGGACATGCCCATCATCCGCGACGGGCTCTGCCCCGTCTGTCACCGCCAGCCCCGGTTCCACGGCTGGTTCGACACCCACCTCGCCTTCGGCGATCCCCGCCGCGACGCCAGCACGCGCTGGCTCTGCGGTCGGGCCTGCCAGGACATCTGTCACCGGAGGCGCGGCATGATCGACGCGACCCCGAACGAGAGCGCCGCCATGCAGCATGGCGGGCAGATGGGCGGCGAGTATCTCGACAGCATCGCCAAGACCGACCTTGCCACGCTCAGCACCGAGGAATGGGCGACCTTCGTCGAATGCATCGTCACCGGATATTGCGACCAGCTCCGCGATCTCGCGGCGGCCGATCGGGACCGCGCCACCGCCGCGGGAGTACCGTTCTGATGGCCGAGCCCACCTTCATGGCGCGCTTCGGCGAGCGCCTCGTCGCCCGTGGCTATGCGATCCTGCCGATCGCCCCCGGCACCAAGAAGCCCGGCCGGTTCGCCAGCGGCCAATGGCTCGACTACGCCGACTGGACCCGGCACGCCGACCGCCCGACCACCGCGCTCGAGGTGCAGACCTGGTCCGGATGGCCTGACGCCGGTATCGGCGTCCTCGGCGGCGGCGTTGCCGCGGTCGACGTCGACATCGCCGACGATCCGGAGCTGGCGCTCGGCATCGAGCGGCTCGCCCGCGACCGGCTTGGGGACACCCCCGCCGTCCGCATCGGCAAGGCGCCGAAACGGCTCCTGGTCTACCGGACCGCCGCGCCGTTCAAGGGCATCAGGCGCCATCCGCTGGAGGTGCTGTGCCTCGGCCAGCAGTTCGTGGCCTATGCCGTCCATCCCGAGACGGGCGAACCCTATCGCTGGCCCCAGGAGTCCCTCGCCGACCTCGATATCGCGAGCCTGCCGGTCATCGACGAGGCCATGGCACGGGCGTTCCTCGACGAGGCCTTCGCAATGCTCCCCAAGCGGCTGCGGCCGGCCCAGCTGTCCGATCTGCCGCTGCAGCGCGAGCGCAGCGAGGAGGGTCGTAGCCATGCCCAGGCCGGCACGCTGCCGGCCATCCGGGCGGCGCTTGCCTTCATCCCGAACGCCGAGCTCGACTACGATAGCTGGATCCGCATCGGCCTCGCGCTGAAGGGCGCCCTCGGCGAAGCCGGCGCCGACCTGTTCGCTGCCTGGTCAGCGCAGGCGGCCAAGAACGATGCCGCCGTCACCGACAGGACCTGGGCCGGGTTCAGGCCCAACAGCATCGGCGCCGGCACGATCTACCATCTGGCGATGCAGTCCGGCTGGAAGCCCGACCCCGGCCTCGTGCTCGACGGCGCCGCCCCGGTCGAAACGGTGCATCCCGCCGCCGGCCTGCTGGCCGCGATCGGCGCCCCTCCGCCCGAGGAAGCCGGGCCGGTCACCAGGCCGTTCGATCTGGTGATTCCGGACGGCCTCGTCGGCGACCTCACCCGCTACATGGTCGACACCGCACGCCGCCCGCAGCCGCTGCTGTCGCTGGGCGCCAGCCTCTGCGCGATCGGCGCCCTGATGGGCCGGCAATACCGCACCGAGAGCAACCTCCGCTCCAACCTCTACATCGTCGGGGTCGCCGATTCCGGGTCGGGCAAGAACCACTCCCGCGAGATCATCAACGAGCTGTTCGTGGACGCCGGGCTCGCCGGCCACCTCGGTGGCAACAAGATCGCCTCGGGCGCCGGCCTGCTGACCGCCATCCATCGCCAGCCCGCGATCCTGTTCCAGATCGACGAGTTCGGCATGTTCCTGTCCGCGGCGGCCGACCGGCGGCGCAGCCCCCGCCACATCACCGACATTCTCGACAACATGACGGAACTCTACACCGCCGCCGGCAGCATCTTCCTCGGCGCCGAATACGCCAACCGGGATGGCCTGAACGAGCGGCGCGACATCAACCAGCCCTGCCTCTGCGTCTACGGCACGACGACACCGCTGCACTTCTGGAACGCGCTGCAGGGCTCCAACGTCCTCGACGGCTCGCTCGCCCGCTTCATCATCCTGCCCACCGACAACGACTACCCCGAAGAGAACGCCGACACCGGGCTCCGGACGACGCCGCGCGCGCTGCTCGAGCAGCTCCGGCGGATCGCAGCCGGCGGCGGGCGGCCGAGGAAGGGCAATCTCGTGGGCAAGACCGCGGGGCCGGAGACCGCCGTCGATCCGCTGGTGGTGCCGATGCAGCCTGCAGCGCGGGAGGTCTTCCGCGCGCTCAGCGCCGAGATCACCCGGGAACTGCGGGAGGCACAGGGCACCGCCTACACCGCCATCCTCGCCCGGATCGGCGAGAACGCGCAGAAGCTCGCCCTGATCGTCGCCGTGGGGCGCGATCCCAAGGCCCCGGAGATCACGGCGGACGACGCCGTCTGGGCCATCGGCTTCATCCGCCACTTCGCCAACCGCACCATGGTCGCGGTAGAGCGGCACGTTGCCGACAACGAGGTCGACCGCAATCACAAGCGGGTTCGTGACATCATTCGCAAGGCCGGCCAAAACGGCTTGCTCAAGGCCGAGCTCTGCCGTCGCACGCAGTTCCTCGAGCTGCGCAGGCGCGAGGAAATCCTCGATGCCTTGGTCGAGGCAGGTCAGATCACGATAGGCCTGCGCCCCTCCGCGACGAGGGCTGCGATTGTTTATCGAACCACCGATGTCAGCGGCTGAGGGCAGCCAGATCCTTCAACGCCCGGAAATGTTTCATGAAACGGTCTATGACCTAAAGCCATGTAATCACACACAAAAATCGAATCTTTCAATCTTTCAATCTTTCAATCTTTCAACCAGGATACCCTTGGTACCGTGAGCGGAAGGAGGAGAGAGAAGGTCCGCCAGGAGATAGGGTGAAAGATTGAATTATTTGAAGAATTATATAATACATATATAAAACAACAGCTTAGCCTACCCAAATCCTTCAAGATCGGATTTGAAGGATTTGAAGGATTCGACCGCGGACCAGCTCCCGCGGTAGCCCAGACTGACCTGACCAGACCCCTTCGGGTTCGGGCGAGACCGCCTCCTTCGCCGGACAGCGTTTCGCCCCGACCGCCAACCCGAGAGGAGGTCGTCATGACCCAAACCGCAGCGCTGCTCCGCGCGCCTCAACCTGCCACGAACCGCGGTATCCTGCCCGCCGCGATCCTCGCCCTGGATCTGGGTACCACCACCGGCTGGGCGATCCGGACCGACGACGGCCGCATCACCAGCGGGACAGTGTCGTTCCGCCCCAGCCGCTACGATGGCGGCGGGATCCGTTACCTCCGCTTCCGCGGCTGGCTGGACCAGATTGCCACCGATGCAGGCGCACTGACCGGGATCTTCTTCGAGGAAGTCCGCCGCAGTATCGGCACCGACGCCGCGCACGTCTTTGGCGGCTTCCTCGCCACGCTGACCGCATGGGGTGAGCAGCGCGGGATCGCCTACCAGGGCGTTCCCGTCGGCACGATCAAGCGGCACGTCACCGGCAAGGGCAACGCCGACAAGGCTGCCGTCATCGCCGCCATCCGCGAGCGGGGGTTCGCACCCGCCGACGACAACGAGGCCGACGCGCTCGCCATCCTGCTGTGGGCCACTGAGACCGCGGGAGGCGTGCGATGAACCGTCAGGCAATCCTGGACAGGGCCGCGTCGGTGATGGCCGAACGCGGCCAGACCTACGGCGATGCCGCGACCTCAATGGAAGCGGTCGCGGCGCGCTGGTCCGTGACTTTGGGCTATCCGGTCACGGCGGCGGAGGTCGTCCTCTGCCTCATCGACCTGAAGCTCGCGCGGCTGGCGCACGATCCCAGGCACCACGACAGCGCCGTGGACGTCATCGGCTACGCCGCCCTCCTGCCGGAGGTCGCGCGATGAGGTGGTTGCCACGCGGCTATGGCGGCGAGCGGCGGCCGCCCGAAGAGGTCAAGCGCGAAGGCTGGCGTGAGCAGGGCGTGCTGGTCGTCAGCCCGGCCGATCCGCGGCTGACATGGCCCGAACGGGAGCTGGTCCGCCAGCTCGGCGAACGGCTCTACGGCGGCAACAGCAAGCGGCAGGAGGCAAGCCATGACTGACTGGACACGGGAACTCGTTGAGGAGCGGCTCGTCGACGCCGCCGCGGTGATGGGCCGGCTGCCGCCGGTGCGCATCGGCGGCTACTTCAGCACGTGGCCGAAGATGATGATCGAGTTCGCCGACCTGATCGGCCAGACCCCCGAACCGATGCGACTACCGCCACCATCACCGGCTGCCATCACCCGGATGGAAGGGACAATGCCGTGGCTACGCTGGCTCGAGCCGGACGATGCCAAGCTGGTCTGGATGAGGGCCGAGGGCGCTCAGTGGAAGCCGATCTGCTGGCGGTTCGGGATTGCCCGGGCAACGGCGTGCCGGCGATGGGAGTACGGGCTCAGCGTGATCACCTGGCGGCTCAATGGACGCCGGGTGCCAGCGAAGCGATCGCGGGCATTCGTGGTTGAGCGGACGCGTACACCGTCGCTGAGGTGAGGTGCGGTAGGCAAAGGCGCCAGCAACATCGCCGGCGGTCGGCGGCCATTGTCGATTTTGAGAGAAGCATCACAACGAAGCAGCAGCTGATTGCTCAGGTCATGATCAATTTAGTCTTCCTTCTTAGAAGCCGATAGATGGACGACCAGACGACATCATGATCTCCGACGGCAGATTGATCAGTCCTAAGAACCTTCTCCTCACGGATCAAATCCACGGGGATCGATAGCCCATGTTTGGTCACGTAGCCTGCAGCTGCGTGCGCGATCTCGTGCAGTTGCAGAGCGGCAAGAGCGTCAGCAATCGACACCTGCTTCAATCGCCCGATTTCAGGATCATCCGAAATGAAGTCGTACTCGCGGAAATCCCTGAGCGTTGACAAGAGTTGGGAGACGCGCAGTCCCTCATGAACAGATGGGTGAACATAGATCTCGTAAACGGGCCTGCCGCCCCTGATTCCGCCATTGCTCTGAAATATCGCGTTAAGAAATGGCGAATAGGACTCACGCGAGGTCGGCCGCCGCCACTTCAATTTTAGTAAGCAAAGTCGAGCTAAATCAACATCGAGACCTAGCCTATTAGATAGATAACTACAACTGAGAACGTGCTGCGTTCTGAACATAGCGGTAATTGCTTGTTTCACACCCACTCGATAGCCTTGAGAGTTATCTGTTAGCACTTCAAGGTGTGGGGGAACTGGATTTCTTTCGATAAGCTGTATGGGCGCGGGGTAACCGAATCTCAATCGGCCGATTGAATTGCCAAATAGTCGTGCTTGCAGCATAGCCTTCCGCAGGTCTTGTTCAAGCAAGAGGATACTAGGCAACCGAGCCTCGATCTGGCTAACCTCAACGGTCAACCACCGCCGTGCGGAAACCCAACCGACCCCTGGAACACCAACTTCTTCGTATTCGTTACAGTCGACCCATCCCAATCTGAGCCATCGATCAAAGCGGCCGACAGAGACTCCAAGCTGCCAGGCAACCGCTTCGATACCCAGCAGCCCATCGGTGGTTTGTTTGATGGACATTGACCGTAGCCCCTTCAGATCCGTACAGCCGGGCCATCGAATAACAGTGCTTTCGTCAAGCCCATTGTCGGAGGTGAGACACTTTTCGGTGAGACATCGGAGGGCGAGACAGGCGGGACCTGCGCGGCTATGTTTGTTGCCATGGTCGCGAGAGTCACGAAAGCCGACCGTTCACGACAGCGTCAATGGGTCTGAGTGTGGCGAAGCGGATACAACCTAGTTTGTGAAACCGGCCGTCTTCGCCGGCGTTTCGGTAGGAATTGATGCCGCTAAGTCATTGATTTTGCACGGGTCCTCCCTGCCATACAACCTATACGGGCGGGCGAGGCGCGACACCGCGCTACCCGCAGCCCGAAAATCGAGGTTACCGGTTACCAATTACCGGCGTCAGACCTCACCGCCTAACCATTTGACTTACCGTGATTTTATGCGCCCGGAGCCTGGTAACCACCGCTGGTAACCCAGCCGGTAACCTCCCCGATAACCAGCGCCCCGGTTACCACCCCCAAACTCAACCCTGGATCGCCTCTTGGTCATGCAACCGCGGTTGCCCGACAGCGTCGAGCATTGGCCCGTCGCTCGGCTGCGCGCCTACGACCGCAACCCGCGCACCCACTCCGGCGACCAGGTCGCGCAGATCGCCGCGAGCATTGTCGAGTTCGGATGGACCAACCCGATCCTCGCCGCGAGCGACGGCACGGTGATCGCCGGTCACGGCCGGCTGGAGGCGGCGCGGCAGCTCGGCCTCAGCGACGTGCCCGTGCTGGTGCTCGACCATCTCACCGAGGCGCAGCGGCGCGCCTATGTCATCGCCGACAACAAGCTGGCGCTCAATGCCGGGTGGGACGAGGCGCTTCTCGCCGCCGAGCTGGCCGCCCTCAATGACGAGGGCTTCGACCTCCCGCTCCTCGGGTTCGACGACGCGGAACTCGATCGGCTGTTTGCCGACCTGGAAGGCGCGGACGGAGCCGCGGATGAGGCGGACACCGCGCCGGAACCGCCGGTCGATCCGATCAGCCGGCCGGGGGACCTGTGGATCTGTGGCGAGCATCGGGTCCTGTGCGGTGACGCAACGGTCCTGGCCGATGTCGAGAAGGCTTTGGCCGGCGAGCTCGCCGATCTGACCTTCACCGATCCGCCCTACAACGTGAACTACGCCAACTCGGAGGCCGACAAGCGGCGGGGCAAGAACCGGCCGATCCTGAATGACGCGCTCGGGAAGAGCTTCGGCGCCTTCCTCTACGATTCCTGCGTCAACATCCTCACCGTGACCAAGGGGGCGGTCTACGTCTGCATGTCGTCGTCCGAACTCGACGCCCTGCAGAAGGCGTTCCGCGAGGCCGGCGGCAAGTGGTCGACCTTCATCATCTGGGCCAAGAACACCTTCACCCTCGGCCGGGCAGACTACCAGCGCCAGTACGAGCCGATCCTCTATGGCTGGAAGGACGGCACCGACCACTACTGGTGCGGGGCCCGCGACCAGGGCGACGTCTGGTTCATCGACAAGCCGCACAAGAACGATCTCCACCCGACGATGAAGCCGGTGGCGCTGGTCGAGCGGGCAATCCGGAACTCGTCGAAGAGCCGGGACCTCGTGCTCGACCCGTTCGGCGGCTCGGGCACCACGCTCATCGCCGCCGAGCGCGCCGGCCGGCGGGCGCGGCTGGTCGAGCTCGACCCGCGCTACGTCGACGTGATCGTTCAGCGCTGGCAGGACGCGACCCACGGGCAGGCGAAGCTGGAGAGCGATGGGCGGCCGTTCGGCGAGGACATCCAGGTACCGGCTGCCTGACGCGGTCGCCGCGCCGATGCGCCAGTGTTGCGCGCCTGGATTGTTAACAGCCCTTTAGGGATCGTGGACTGACGGTTGCGTCCTGCCAGGCGGCAATCGCGCCCAACTCCCATGGAGGGTTGATGCCGACGTTCTCGCCTACAACATGATCCGCCTGCGGGGCTGGATCGAAGCCTGTCGTGTTGGACCAGCGCGAGCTTTCGGGGAGGCTGCGAGTTAGTTAGGTCTACGGCGAGGAGATGGCGCGTCGGGTGGCCGACCAAACCGGCTGGCCGCGAGTCAGCCGCTGAACAGTTCTCTGTGTAGACGAGCCGATATCAGCCTCCGCCCGAACCGGCCTTTCGGCGGGGGGGCGAATCCAACGGGAGCGGTCGTTCGCGATTCAGGACCCCGCAGCCGGGATCATGAAGACGTCGTAGCGCACCGTCTTGCCGATGATGCGGTGGGACGGGTCCCGCAGGCCTGGCATGGCGGCTGCCAGCCGCGGCCACTTCAGGACGACCCGCTTGGTGGCGGACGCCAGCGCCACCTGCATCAGTTCGAGCGCGTCGGAATCCGGTCCGACC
Source organism: Kaistiaceae bacterium (assembly GCA_964201375.1). GTDB lineage: Bacteria > Pseudomonadota > Alphaproteobacteria > Rhizobiales > Kaistiaceae > JADLGL01. Next base: position 2,458 of record CAXNGA010000014.1, on the reverse strand, counting down.
AGCTCCCTCAGGAGGCGCATGTCCTTCTTGACCAGGGCCGTATTGTTGCGAGGCGGATGCATCGGGTCGACCAGGACCACGTCGGGCCGCAGGCCCGGCAGCAGGCTCCGGGCATCCCCTTGGATCAGCGTCATGCGCGCGACCACCGCCGCGAGCTCGGGCCCGGCAGCGCGGGCCCGCTCGAGACCGTCCCGCAACAGCACTTGCACCGCTGGCGAGCGCTCCAGCAGGACGATGTGCGCTCCCTCGCAGGCGAGCAGGAAAGCATCCCGGCCGAGGCCGGCGGTCGCGTCCACGATGGTCGGCATGGGGTCTCTCGCCAGACCGACCGACCGCGCCAGCGCCTGGTTGCGTCCGCCGCCGCCATACCGAAGCCGATGTCCCACCGCGCCGCCGACAAAATCAACGACGGGCGGGCGTTCGGGGCCTGACTCCATGCGATCCGTACTAGCTCGCGGCGGAGGGAGTTCGTTGATACGTAGGACGCCCATAACTTCGCTTGAACTCTACGGGTTGCAGTTGGCGTCCACGAGGTCCCTCTACCACCTCCAACGTCACATCGAGCCCGAGCCACTTCTTGAGCTCTTAAGCGCGCCGGCGATGGCGCCGCGAACAGTGTGATGTAAACAGCCCAGGGCGTCCACGATCTCGGCGATGGTTGTACCGTCGGGACGCGTAAGCCCACGGCGATCGCCCGCCAATTCGGCGTCAGCTTGTCGGCCGTCCACAAGGCGATGGCTGAGAAGCGGTAGCCGAGCGTCCGAAACACGCTTACGCAGCCTGACGCGACGCTCGTCGCTGCAGGTAGCGCTAGCCTTGCTCCAAGACGTGCTTCAGGTTCTCCAAGACCCTGGCATTACTCCGGCGGACCATCCCCTTAGCCAGTGGTTCAATCAGCCTCATTAGTCCGCCCATGCTGACCTGGATCTGCTCGGTGTAGATCGTAGCCTCGCCGGCGGCGGTGAATTGGCCAGTGTGGGTCGACTTGAACCGACCAAAATTGATCGTCAGGACCAGCTTGGTGTTCGGCTTGCACTCAGCCACCTCAAGGTCTGCCTCCGAGACACCCATCGCAGGCTTCATGCGGAGATGGAATGTTGCCCCGGCCCCAATCGGGCCGGCTGACGTCTGACTGACCTCCATTACGTCCGTGCGCCACGACGGCGCGTTAGCAATGTTGGACATGTAGGCAAATACGACGTCGGCCGAGCGATTGATCTTGGTTGAAACCGTTACGTCAATCATGTCCGCCCATTCCCCTGGGAACGCCGACGGGCGCGGCTGCGGTCACCATAGGTACAGAACTACTACCCAGCCACAAGGTCCGCGCCCGCCTGCCACGTCGGCCCTAGATTCGATTGCGGTACACCCGCCCCCTCTCCTCGACCTTCTCGGAGATCACCTCGAGGCCAAGCTTCTTCTTGAGCGCGCCGGCGATGGCGCCGCGCACGGTGTGGTGCTGCCAGCAGAGAGCGTCGGCGAGTTCGGCGATGGTCGCGCCGTCCGGGCGCCGCAGCAGGGCGATCAGCTGAGCCTGCTTGCTGTTGTCCCGGGTCTTGCGCGGTGCCTTCTTCGAAGGTGCCACTGGCGCGTCGGTCGGGGTGATCTCGTCCTGCGGAATCTCGATCCCGAGAGCCGCGAAGGCCGTGTCGGTCACGACGAGCGTGACGCCATGGCCGTCGCCGGTGTCGCGCCAGACGACCCCGCCGCGCTTGGCGTCGACCTCCTCGATCAGCCCCTTGGCGAGGAGGCTGTCCACGACCTTGGCCGCCGCGCCGCCCTTGAGGCGGTCCGGCAGCGGTAGGACGAGGCGGTCGTCGCGCTGGCACGCGGCGGTCAGGATCACGAGCTGGGTGTCGGAGAGCTTGGTCATTGGGGGCAGTCCTTCTTTCTGAAGGGGCCCGCGGCGATCGCGAGCCTTCTACTGCCCCGAGCCCCGAGGGCATGCCGTCGGGGCGAAGGGTTTTGAAGCGTGACGCGTTACTCGGCGTGCTCCCCCTCCCTGAGGGCGGCGTCGGTGATGCGCTTCAGGAGTTCCGCGTAGTGGGACAGCGTCCCGACGTGCCCCCAGTTGATCGCGTCTGGTTCGACGCCGAAGTGGTCGTCGCTGAGGGTCTTCAGCCGCTCGATCATCCCGTCGATCTCGGCCTTCCTGGCGAGGAAGGCTGGGAGGGCGGAGGCGTTGGTTCGGGGGTTGGTCATGGCGGTCTCTGGTTGCTGTTTCGCGACGCCATGAATGCTCTGTTCCGGAGCTTAGCCAAGCCAATAAGTGCATCATTTCGTTGAATTATTTCGGCCGAGCGGCGTGATCGGAACGTAGCCTTGGGCCTGTCGATCCGCGCCTATGCGCGCCATCGCGGCGTCAGCCACGTCGCGGTGCTGAAGGCCGCCAAGGCGGGTCGCATTCCGCTCGAGTCGGACGGCACCGTCGACGCCAGGAAAGCCGACGCTGCGTGGT
>CAXNGA010000013.1:0-12511 GCA_964201375.1 Kaistiaceae bacterium | reverse complement strand
AGGAAGGCATGACCGACCGCGCGGCCGTAGCGGTCGGTGGCGAGGGCGCCGTGGCGCACTTCGACCATCTGCCCGGCGGCGAGTCCGGAGAGGAAGGTGCGGGCGGCTTCGGCAGCCTCAGGCGACGGCGGCGCAACCTCGATCCCGGCGAGGCGCAGTTCCCCGCCGCCTTCGAGCCGAAGCGTCGTCGCATCGATTATGGCTTCCACCCGACCCGTCATCCCCGGCACAAGCTCACAACCCGCATCGGCATAGCCGCGTTCCGCCGCTGATGCCGGGAGCGCGGCAATCACAGCCGCAAATAAGACCGATATCGATCTGAACAAGCCGACACCATCACGACGGATGCTCGGGGCGCAGTGCAGTTTCGTCGTTGTGTGGCGGACCGGCAACAGGGTTCGGTCGTGATTTGGTCGGTTTCGGGGCAGCATCCTCCCGTTGCCGCCATTTTCCGGCTGCACGCAACGGGAGGATGCCATGTCGATGCTGAAGGTGATCGAGGTTCTGGCGGAATCAAACAAGAGCTGGGAGGACGCCGCACACGAGGCCGTCGCCACGGCGTCGAAGAGCGTCCGTCACATCCGCTCGATCAACATCGAGAACCTCTCGGCCTCGGTGGTCGACGGGAAGATCGCCCGCTACCGGATCAACGCCAAGATCGCCTTCGTCCTGGAATAGGTCATTCGATCCCGAGGCGGGCGAACTGGCCTTCCACGCGCGGCACGTCTTCGGGATTGTTGACCTCCCAGAACGGCCGGCCACGGCCGTCGACCTCGACGGTGCGGATCGGGTGGCCATGCTCGAGGAAGCGGAGCTGTTCGAGGCCCTCGAGCAGTTCGAGCGGCGTCGGCTCCATCGCGGCGTAGGCGGCGAGGGCCGCCGGGCGGAAGGCATAGAGGCCGACATGGTGGAACACCGGCACCGTACCCGGCGCGAACGTGCGGTCGCCGGTGAACGGGATCACTTCCTTGGAGAAATAGAGGGCGTCGCCGTTGCGCGCGATGACCGCCGTCGTCGCGCCGACGCGGCCGGCGGCGCGATCCTCGCGGAACATGCGAAGGCTTTCCGGGTCGCAGCGCAGGACCGGCGTCGCCATCACGACGGCCGGGTCGCCCGCCATTGCGGCGACGAGGTTCGCCACGAACCATGGCGGGACGAGCGGCGCATCGCCCTGGAGGTTCACAACGATGCCGTCGGCGATGCCGAGCGTGGCGGACGCTGCGGCGACGCGCTCGCTGCCATTGCGAAGGGCAGGGTCGGTCATGACGGCTTCCGCGCCGGCGGCCTCGGCCGCCGCGACGATCCGGCCATCATCGGTCGCAACGACGATCCGGTCGACCCCGGCAACGGCACGGGCGGCCTCGATGCAGCGGTGGATGAGGGTTTTCGGAATGCCGGTCGATCCCCGCAGCGACACGAGCGGTTTGCCGGGGAAGCGCGACGAGCCGAAGCGCGCCGGGATGACGATCGTTACGCGCATGATGGCCAGCCTCCGCACGGCGGCGGCCGTGACGCTTCCGGATACAACGGCCCGGCGGCACCGCGCTATACTCGCATCATGAACCGAGGCTTCGCCCCATGAACCGACCCGAGCAGCCAGAGGCGGGCGCGCATCCGCTCGACGCGAGGTCCATAGTCGCTGACGCACGGGCGATCCTCGCCAAGGAAATCGCCGGGATGGAGGCGCTCGCGGCGGCGCTCGACGGGTCGCTGGCGGCCGCGCTTGCCATGATCGAGACCCGCATTGCGCCCGACGCCGCCGGGCGGCGCGGGCGGCTCGTCGTCACCGGTGTCGGCAAATCAGGCCATATCGGCGCAAAACTCGCCTCCACCTTTGCGTCGACGGGCACGCCCTCCTTCTACCTCCATGCGGCCGAGGCTGCGCATGGCGACCTCGGCATGATCCAGCCCGGCGACGCGGTGCTTGCCATCTCGCGCTCCGGCGACAGCCGCGAACTCTACGCCGTGCTCGACTATTGCCGCGGCGCCGACATTCCGCTCATCGCAGTCACCGCCAAGCCCGACAGCCCCCTCGGCAGGGCGGCCGCGGTGGTGCTTCGCCTGCCCGAGGTCGAGGAGGTGTGTCCCATCCGGCTCGCGCCGACGACGTCCACGCTGATCACGCTCGCGCTCGGCGATGTCCTTGCGGTGCAGCTGATGGAGCGCCGCTCGTTCGCCGAGGCGGATTTCGCGGCCTTCCATCCCGGCGGCCGGCTCGGCCGCGGGCTGTCGACGATCCGGCGCTACATCGACGAGCACGGGGCGGAGATTCCGTCGATCGCACCGGACGCCGAAATGGCGACTGTGATCGGCGCGGTCGCACGCGGTCGGAAGGGCTGCGTGGTGGTGCTCGACCCCGGGACGGGCGCGCTTCTCGGGATCATCACCGAGGGCGACCTTCGCCGCGCCTATGCGCCGGAGATGTTCTCGCAGCGCGCGAGCGACGTGATGACGCAACGGCCCGTCACGCTGCCGGCGGGCGCGCTCGTGCGGGATGCCGTGGCTCTCATGACGGAGCGGCGGATCGCCAACGTCGTCATCCTCGACGGCGAGCGTGTCGTCGAGATCCTCGACACGAAGGACCTCATGCAGCGCGGCTATCTCTAAGGCCGCATTCGATCAGCCGCCGAAGGTGTGCGCCATCTGCAGGAAGACGCCGGTACGGCGGCTCGTCGTCGTCTGCGGCTCCTCGATGCCGGGGAAGTAGGCCGTGCCGTGCGCGACGAACTGGCTGAAGCGGGCGCCGACGGCGATCGAGAAGCCGTCGTTGACCTCGTAGCTCAGCGTTGCCTGGAGCTCGAGGCCGTAGCCGCGGCCGAGGAGGGGCAGGGGGTTGATGTCCGGCCGGAGCCAGTGGTTGTCCTCGCCGCCGAGGAAGGCGAGCGGGATCGCCGCTGCTTCGCCGCGGAGTCGCAGCCGGTCGGTCAGCCCAACCTCGCCGACGACGCCTACCCGAAGCGTGCCCCAGATCGACGTCTGGGTGATCACCGGCACGAAGGTGGGGATCGGCGTGGAACAGGATGCGCCGCCGGCGAGCTGCTCGCAGCCGAAGGCGACGTAGCGCTCCAGCAGCGTGCCCACGCCCACGAACGCGCCCGCAGCCCAGCGATCGCGTTCGGCGAACGTAAGCCCGACGTCCAGACTGGCGTAGGTCGCCCGGCCGCTGCCCAGCACCGACAGGGTCTGGGAGAAGGGATCGGTGAACGGCGGATAGTCGTCGTCGACCAGCGTGCCGCCGAGCGTGGCACCCGTGCCGAACAGGGCATTGACGAAGAGGCGGCCACCGTCACCCGCCCGAAGGAACGCTTCCCCGGCCAGCATCGGTCCGCGGAAGTCGATCCGCGAGAGCTGCTCCCCGGCGACGAACGGGTTGTAGAGGTCCCAGGCGTAGCGCGTGCCGCCGGCAAAGGTCCGCGTCCCGGCCTCGAATGCCCATCCGCCGGGATTGGCCGGAGCCGGTACCGCGCCCGTTCCGCCGAAGCGGAAGTCGAAGCCGATCGAGGCGAAATGGTAGTTCTGCGTCAGCGTCATCGGGCTGTCGGCAACGAACGGGCTGTCGAGGACGACCGCGTGCGGTCCGAGCCGGACGAAGGAGTAGTCCGCGCGAAGCGAGAAGCCGTGCGACAGGCGCCGCTCGATGCCCGTCCCGACGGTCCAGCCGCGGGCGGTCTCGCTCGCGACGCCCCAGCTGATGATGCCGAAATAGGGCTCCTGGATCTCATGGCGCTGGAAGGCCCACGCAACGCCGCCCGTGCCGTAGAGGAAGGTGCTGCCGAGCGCGATGCCCGCGCGCCCCGTGAGCGTCGCAAGACCGGCGAGGTCGGTGACGCAGATGTAGGCGTAGACGAGCGGCTGGTCGTCACCGCACTCGATCTGGCCGTCGATATTGCTGCCGACGAACATGCCCTCGATACCGAAGGCGAAGGTGCCCGCCTGGAAGGTGTATCCGGCGCGCGCACCGGCTATGGCACCGGTCGTCAGGCCCGCCGCCGGGAAGCCGGCAAGGCCCATGTCGTCCCCGCCGATACCGGCCGGGGAAGCACCCCATGTGGTCTTCGACCCGCCCCCGCCGAGCACGGCGCCGAGATGGAAGCCGCCGAACGGACCGGATGGCGCCGCCGTCGCCGCCGAAGCGCCGAGAGCGATTGCCGCAGCCGTCAGGCCGATCGTCACGAGTGCCCGCACGCCGCAATCTCCGCCAGGCCCGCCCCCGTCCAGGGCAGGCACCTTCGGGCCGCTCGCCCGGATCGTCTATGGCGTGGATGCAACACCGTCCGTCAAACGACCCGCTCGGCCGGGAACGTGTGGTTACCGGATGTTTACGGTTTTCAATGCGAATCGACCGATCGGCGGCGTTCGTCCTGGATCGACACCAGGAGTGATCGTCCAGCCGGTTGCCCGTGGTCCAGGCGTCTGGTCCACTGGGCGTGCAAGGAATCGGATGGCCATGGAAAAGCGCGAAGAGCCGAACGAGGCGGGGGCCAAGCCGCCGCAGGTGCAGGAGCGCGAGCGCCCGCCGGTGGACTTCCACGACCCGTTCAGCCGCTTCGACTTCGAGCCGACCGATGGCGGGGAATTCTAGCGGGCCCGCCCGGCCCGATACCGCCCTTCGCCTTCATCAGGCAGAGCGCGCTCGAGGCCCGAGAGCATTCCGGCGTTGAACGCGGCTCCCGTCTGCAATAGACAGGGCGCGCTCCCGGACATGGCGCCCGAAAGGGCCATTCGCGCGCTCCCCGATCGGCGGGGAATGCCCTTGCACCGGCAGCGGAGAGGTTGGCCCGATGGGCTACAAGGTTGCAGTGGTCGGCGCGACCGGCAATGTCGGTCGCGAAATGCTGGGTGTCCTCGACGAGCGCGGCTTCCCCGCGGACGAGGTCGTGGCGCTCGCCTCGCGGCGGAGCCAGGGGACGGAGGTCTCCTATGGCGACCGGACGCTGAAGGTGAAATCCCTCGACACCTACGACTTCTCCGACACGGACATCGTCCTGATGTCGGCGGGTGGTTCGGTTGCCAAGGAATGGGGACCGAAGATCGCCGCGCAGGGCTGCGTGGTGATCGATAACTCGTCGGCCTTCCGTTACGATTCCGACGTTCCGCTGATCGTCCCCGAGGTCAACGCCGACGCCATCATCGGTTTCCGCAAGCGCAACATCATCGCCAATCCGAACTGCTCGACGGCGCAGATGGTGGTGGCGCTCAAGCCGATCCACGAGGCTGCGGGCATCAAGCGTATCGTGGTCGCCACGTACCAGTCGGTCTCCGGCGCCGGCAAGGACGCCATGGACGAGCTGTTCTCGCAGACCCGCGCCGTGTTCGTCTCGGATTCGATCGAGAACAAGCGTTTCACCAAGCGCATCGCCTTCAACGTCATTCCCCACATCGACGTCTTCATGGAAGACGGGCAGACCAAGGAAGAGTGGAAGATGACCGCGGAGACCAAGAAGATCCTCGATCCGAAGATCAAGGTGACCGCCACCTGCGTGCGCGTGCCGGTGTTCATCGGCCACTCCGAGGCGATCAACCTCGAGCTCGAGCGTCCGCTCTCGGCGGCCAAGGCCCGGGCGCTGCTGCGCGAGGCGCCGGGCGTGCTCGTCGTCGACAAGCACGAGGACGGCGGCTACGTCACCCCGATCGAGGTGGCCGGCGAGGATGCGACCTATGTCTCGCGCATCCGCGAGGACAGCACCGTCGAGAACGGCCTGTCGATCTGGGTCGTCGCCGACAACCTCCGCAAGGGCGCCGCGCTCAACGCCGTTCAGATCGCCGAGCTGCTGGTGAACCGGAAGCTGATCCAGCCGAAGCGCAAGGCGGCGTAGCGGCGGACGGGAATGTCGGGCGGGCAGCGGAGGGCTGCGCCTGTCGCCCGACTTCCCGGATCTCGGGTCCGAGGTCGAGCCAGCAATTGCGTCCCGCGCCACCTCATCCTCGCCGCGGGCGCGGAGAGCCGCGGATTCGGACGGTGGCAGCGCCCGCTCAAAGGGCTCGACGAGGGCGTCCAACGGCGCCGCCCGTCCCTGAACGCAGCACAACGACCGCCTCAGATCGGGTTCAGCCGCAGCCCGCTACACCCGTGTCCATCGAATTCACCGGTGCCGCCGTGAACGGCGCCAGAAGCCCGAAGGACAACGATCATGAACCGCTCGATCAAGACCCTCCTCGCTGCCTCGATCGCCCTCGGCACCGTCGGCGTCGCAACCGCCGCCTCGGCCGCGCCGCCGGTCGTCGTCGTCAACCCGCAGGCCTGCGACTACTACGCCCAGAACTACGCCAACGGCCATGTCGGCCCCGAGCACCGCCGGGTGATCGTCGGCACGCTGCTCGGCGCGGGGGCCGGCTTCTTTGCCGGTGGCTTCGGCTTCGGCGCCCCCGGCCTTGGTGCCGCGGTGGGTGCGGGCGTCGGCGCACTGGCAGGCGCTGCGATCGGCAATCCGCAGTGGAACCAAGCCTACAACGCCGCCTTCTCCGCCTGCATGCAGGGCTACGCTCTGCCCTATTAGAGGCGTCGCTTCTTCTCCGCCGGCGCGGCGGGCCACGCCCTTCCCACCGGGGCAATGCCCCTTCGTTCACCGCGAAACGACCGGGGTGGAGGCATCAGTCCCCTGCCATCCACCCTCGTCGCCAGCCCGTCTGCCGCAAGGCAGGCGGGCTCGGTGCGTTCCGCGCCTCGGCAGGCGTCAGGAGTCGGCGCGGCGGGTGAGCGTCACGAGGTAATTCGCGTCGATGGATGCGATCTCGCGGTCACCGTCGAGGATCGGCTCGGCCGCGCCCTTCAGGCCGGCTTCGAGGCGGTACTCGATCCTGGCGGTCCCGTCGCGCTCGGCGCGTTCGAAAGCCTCCTCGGGGAGCGCCTCGACGGGGCTGGCGCCGCGGGTCGCCAGGTCGTCCCGCAGGAAGTCCATCAGCGTTGCCTGGTTGGAGCGCTCGCGGGCCGCGAAGGTCAGGCGTCTTGCGGCCGTTCCCACGACGACTCGCGATGTGCCATCGGCGTAGGCGAGCCGGGCCGACTGGATCGCCACGCCGGCATTGAATTTCGAACGATCGACCGGCATCCGCCTTCTCCCCACGCCCGGCTTCGTTGCGGGCTTCGGCCTCTTCCTAGCGCCGGGCCGGCCGGGCCGCCAGCCACCGCCCGATGAACGCGTGCTGAACCCCGGGTTCAGGTGTGGCTCAGCCCCGGCCCGCTATCACCGTCACGCTGATCGGCCCCCTGTTTCCCGTCGCCGGTCGGTCCTGGACCCCATCGGGTTCTCCCTCCTCCCCGACTCGGCCCCGCCTCGGCGGGGCTTTTTTCTTTGGCGGGCGGCAATCTCCGGCATTGCATGGGCGAAGGGTTCGGGGTCATCCTGCGCGACACGAACCTCGGCGCCTTGTCGGCGCCTTGGAGGCGCTCCGGCCGGAGCTGCAGTGCTGTCGCGACCTGACGGCGTGGCTCGCGCCGTGTTCCGGTGATAGAGAGCATCGCAATGCGCTCCACGCTCCGACCTGCCATGCGTTCGATCTGGCCTGGCGCCACCAGCGGCCGGTGCGCGGACTGAGTTCGACCCGTCCGGCGCGCCTCCCGAGCGAAGCCGGACCTTCCTGACATCCCGCCTCGCCCAGCCTCGCCGGACCCATTGCGAGACCTGACGATGGCGACCGAAGAGTCCTCGCCCATCCTCTCCGCCACCATGGCGCCTGCCCCCGCGGTGATCGCCGCGGCGCCGCCGCTCGACCTTGCGGCGAGGGCGTTCCGCGTCGGCGTCCTGTTCGCGGCGGCCAGCGCGCTCCTGTTCTCCACCAAGGGCATCATCATCAAGCTCGCCTACGCGGAAGGGCTCGACGCGGAGACGCTGATGGCACTCCGGCTCGGCCTCGCGCTGCCGGTGTACCTCGTGATCGGCGCCTTCTCGATCCGCGACCGGCGCCGGACGGGAAGGGCGCTGCCGGACCGGCGGCTCGTCTTCGCCACCTGCCTGGTCGGCCTCCTCGGCTACTACGTCGCGAGCTACACCGACTTCCTCGGACTGCAGTACGTCTCGGCGCAGTTCGAGCGGATGATCCTGTTCACCTATCCTCTCCTCGTGGTCCTCTTCGGCGCCTGGTTCTTCGGCCAGAAGACACGCCCGGCGGCGCTCGTCTGCATCGGCATCGCCTATTGCGGCCTTGCCCTGATGGTCGTCGAAAAGCTCGGCGAGACGGGCAGCAATGTCCTCCTCGGCACCGGACTGGTGCTGGTCGCGGCGGTGTCGTTCGCGTTGTACCAGCTGCTGGCGAAGCCACTGATCTCGACCGTAGGGCCGGGCCTCTTCACGTGCATCGCGATGTCGGCGGCAGCCGCAGCGGCACTCCTCCACTTCGTCCTCAGCCATCCCCTCTCGGCGCTCGCCGTGACGCCGACTGCCTTCTGGCACGCGGTGCTCCTGGCTGTGGGCGCCACGATCCTGCCGTCGTTCCTGCTGGCATCGGCGCTCCACCGCATCTCGGCGCAGGCGAACTCGGCGATCGGCATGGTGAGCCCGGCGGCGACGATCGTGCTCGCCTTCCTCATCCTCGGCGAGCGCCTGACGGTGCTCGACGTCTTCGGCACAATGCTGGTGATCGGCGCGGTCGGCTGGATGACCTTCGGCCGCGCAAGGGCGGCTCCGGCCTGATCTACTCGACCGGCGCGGTCTCAACCGCAACGCGGGCCGTGGCCAGCATGCGGCGGGCGATGCGGGCGTGCAGGCGCTCGACGATGCGGCCGTTGACGGTCACCGCGTCCCGCGTGCCCGTGCCGGAGCGGTCGAAGGCGGCCAGGATCGACTGCGCCCAGGCGACCTCCTCGGCCGACGGGGTGAAGGCCTGGTTGCAGGGCGCGACCTGGTTCGGATGGATCACGGACTTGCCGTCCATGCCGAGCATTCGCGCCTGGGCGCACTCGGCGGCAAAGCCGTCAGCGTCGTTGAAGTCGTTGTAGATGCCGTCGATCACCGCAAGTTCGTATGCGCGGGCGGCCAGCACGCAGGTCGACAGCCAGGGCAGCATCGGGGCGCGATCGCGGCCGGGGCGGACTTCGGTCTCGGCGGCAAGGTCGTTGGTGCCGACGACGAGCGCCGCGAGCGGTGCGCCCTGGTCGGCGCCGGTTGCGCCGATGGCGCCGGCGTTCAGGATCGCAAGCGGCGTCTCCATCATCGCCCAGATCGCGACCGACGGGTCGGCGCCGGCCGCACGCATCGCCGCGCGGATACGGCGGACATCCTCCGGACGCGAGATCTTTGGCACCAGGATCGCGTCGGGCATTGCCGGGACCGCAGCGGCGATATCGCCGGCGGCCCAGCGGCTCTCCAGCCCGTTGATGCGGATCACGAGTTCCCTGTCGCCATAGTCGGCGCGCGCAGCGACCGCCTCGACGGCCATGCGCCGCGCGGCCTCCTTGTTCTCGGGGGCGACTGCATCCTCGAGATCGAAAACGAGCACGTCGGCCGCAATTGTCCTGGCCTTGCTGATGGCCTTCGGGTTGCCACCCGGCAGGAAGAGCACGCTGCGGCGCGGGCGGAAGGTCGCTGACATCAGGTCCTGGAAAAGAAGCGGCTTGGGCGAAAGCTGGGACAACACATAGCGCAGGAGGGGTCGCGTCAAGGTCCGATCGCACCCGCGGCTGCCAGGACCACAGCATAGACCCCCCAGGCGCAGGGGTTGACCGGGCCGCGCCGAACGGGTTCACGAAGCAGGTTGCGGAACGGCGGAGACGAAGCGATGGAGTTTCCCGAGCGGCTGAGGAACGGGTACGCGGCGTTCCGCGGAGGCAGGCTCGCCACCGATCGCGCGCGCTATGCGCGCCTTGCCGAGCGCGGCCAGCGTCCGGAAATCATGATCATCGCCTGCTGCGACAGCCGTTCTGCGCCGGAGACGATCTTCGACGCGGCGCCGGGGGAGCTGTTCGTCTGCCGGAACGTGGCGAACCTGGTCCCGCCCTTCGATGCCGACGGCAACTGGCACGGCACGTCGGCCGCGCTCGAATTCGGCATCAAGCGGATCAAGGTGCGCCACCTCGTCATCATGGGGCATGGCCGCTGCGGCGGCATCGCCGCCTCGCTCGATCCGGGCTCGCTCGACGGCACGGATTTCATCGGCCACTGGATCAACCTTCTGGCCCCGGCCCGCGCGCTGATCGCCGACGACCCGATGGAGGCGGCCGACCGCCAGCGCGCCCTCGAGTTCACATCGATCCGCCAGAGCATCGCCAATCTACGCACCTTCCCCTGGATCGCCGCGGCGGAAGCCGCCGGCACGATCGCGCTCCACGGCGCATGGTTCGACATCTCGACCGGCGAACTCCATGCCCTCGACGGCGCCAGCGGAAGCTTCGTCTCGCTGTCCGAAACGGGGCAGCAGGCACTCGGACTCTGATGGACCACTCCGCGGAGATCCTGATTTCCGCGACGCCCGAGACCGTCTGGACGGTACTCGCCGACACCGAAAGCTATTCCAGCTTCGACCCGGGCATCGCCCGAATCATCGGCGGCCCGCTGATGCCGGATCGCTTCGCCCCCGAGGTCAACCGCAGGGGCGAGGAGGTCCGCCTCCGGCCGGTGCGCCTTCTCTTCTTTTCGATGGAGGATGGCGACCGGGGCCGGGTCTTCCGCGTCACCGAATTCTCGCCGCCGCGCTGGATGGTCTGGACCGAGCGCGCGCCGTTCGGCCTCGTCCTGCGCGAGCGCTCCTTTCTCCTTGAAGCGGGCCGGTCCGGCACGCTGTTCCGCCTGACGCAGGAGACGACAGGGCGGCTCGCCCGCTTCGCGGCGCGCTGGGAGCCCGGCCTCGACGAAGCGTTCCAGCGCTTCTGTACCGGCGTCCGCGACATGGCGGAGGCGCTGGAAGCCGTGAAGCGCGAGCGGCGCGGCCGATGAAGCCGCTGGCCGCAAGTGAGGCGTCTCGACGCTTGGCGGCGGACTTCGCAACGTCTCCCGCTCCCGTCGCCGTCCGGCTGTCGCCGCCAACCGGCCTTGACGGCGCTTGCCCGAACCATCACGCCTAGAACCCAGCATCGGTGGCCATCGGTCGGCCCCGTGCCCCGACCTCGGAGACTTGCCGTGACGGACTTCTTCGGGTGGAGCGCGGAAGGCCTCCACGATGCCAAGGGGCCGCTGCTTTCCGTCAGGACCGCCTACGAGGTGCGCCTGGTCCAGCGGATCCTGCGGACGCTGGGCGTGTCAGGGCGCGGCCGGGGGATCGAGCTCGGCGCCGGCTACGGGCGGATCACCTCGGTTCTTGCCGACGTTTGCTCGGACGTCATCGGCTTCGAGCGGGAGCCCCGGCTCGTCGAGCAAGCGAACCAGACGCACCGGGACTGCAGGTTCATCCAGGTGATGAACCTGGGCGAGTTGCCGCTGGCTGACGGCGCTGCAGACGTCGTTCTGACCTTCACTGTCCTCCAGCAAATGAAATCCCCCGCCGTCGCCAACGCGCTGCGCGAGGTGAGCCGGGTTGCGGCCCCCGATGGCGTCGTGGTGCTCGTCGAGGACTTCGGCGTGGTCGAGGAGGCGTCCTTCCCGGATGATCGCCTCTTCACGATTCCGCGCCGTCCGGAAGACTATGCACGCATGCTGCCGGGCTTCTCGCTCGATTGCGTGCTCGACCGGATGCTCGAACGTGGAAGCTGGGCCGGTGACGCCGTCGTCGGAAAGGCGATGGGCTTCCGCCGAACCTGACCCGCCTCACCCTGCCAGGAAGCGCCGGACGATCGACACGCTGACACGGCTCGTGCTCTGCACGATCAGGAAGTAGCCGCTGAAATCGCTCTTCCGTGTGCCGCCGGTCAAGGTATTCGCCTGGTCAGGTCCCCAGACGTTCGAGGCGGAATGGATCATTCTGCCACGTGCGAAGACATGGTCGGGGTCGACATGGTAGCGCGGGAGGAGACCCTTCAGTTCCGCGACCCTGGTGTATAGCGAGTACTCGGTCCAGGCGCTGCCAGGCATCTGCCGTTCGTAGAGTTCGACGAGGCGCTGAAGCGGTGTCGCTGCGTCCGTCCGCAGATGTTCGAGCGCCGCCCGCGCCAGATCTGTCGCGAGCGAATTCGGAGTTACCGACAGGCCGTAGGCTTTGCTGTCAAAGGGCAAGCCGAGGACAGTCGCCAGATTGCTCCACCACGGTTGCGTGGCCTGATGCTCCCATTGGCTGATCAGACGGCCGTCCTCAACGAAGGTCGTCTCGTCGAAGGGGCGAATCGCAACCACGTCGGAATCGAGCGTGATGTACGACTTGCGATCGTGGTAGTTCGCGAAGGCAAGCTTCAGGTATTGCTGCTTCCACCAGCCAGGCAACCGACGATAGACGTCCTGCTCGCGAACGATGTCGAGTTCGTTGACGATACGGACATCCAGACGAGGCGTTTCAAGGCGGGCGAGAGAGGCCACGGCAGCCATGTCGGCCGGGCGGGTCACGACATGAACACGGAGACGGCCGCCTCCCCGCCATTCGGCATTGAGGGATTCGAGCGCAAGGCTCGCCCGGTCCAGGTCTCCATCAGCACTTGCGCCGGCCAGAGCGA
>CAXNGA010000012.1:0-12648 GCA_964201375.1 Kaistiaceae bacterium | reverse complement strand
TCTTCTGGCAGAAGAACCTCCTTCCGGCGGACCACCCGCTCGTCGTTCTGAACCCGTTCGTCCCCATACTCGACCTCTATCGCGACACCTTCCTCCATGGCGCGCCAGCACCGCGGACGTACCTTGTCTGTCTCGGCATCTTCCTGGTGCTGACCATCATCGCCACCGTGATCTATCAGGTCACGCGGCTCCGGATCCGGACATGGCTGTAACCGCGCCGGACCAGTTCCGGAACGCCGGTCGGCTGGCTCCGCCGATCTCGATCAGGCACGCGACCATTTCCTACTCTCCGGCGGTCATGGGCAGAAGCTGGCTCGTGGACCTGCTCCGCCGCCGCAAGACACTGCCATTCGTTTCCATCCGCGACATCAGCCTCGAGTTGCAGCCAGGCGAAAGCCTCGGCATCGTTGGCGGCAACGGGGCCGGCAAGAGCACCCTTCTCCGGGTGATGTCGGGCATCCTCGAGCCGAGCCTCGGCACGGTGGAACTCCGCGGTAACGTCACGGCTCTGCTCGAACTCGGTGCTGGCGTCGAAGGGCACCTCAACGGTTATGAGAACATCGATCTCTCGGCATCGTTGCAGCGCTTCAGCCGGGCCGAGACGGCCGCCTTCCGGCGCTATGTGGCGGAGTTTTCCGAGCTCGGCGAAGCACTCGGTCGCCCGGTCAGGACGTATTCGCTCGGCATGATGCTCCGGCTCGTGTTCTCGCTACGAACGTTCATCGACCCGGAAATCCTGCTCATCGACGAAGTGTTCGGCGTCGGCGACGCCCAGTTCACCCAGAAGGCGCAGAAGCGGACCCGCGAGATCATCAGCCGTGCCTCGTCCTTCGCGCTCGCTTCGCACGACCTCAGCCTCATAGCCGAGTTCTGCACGCGGACGATCTGGCTTAAGCGGGGACAGATCGTCGAAGATGGGCCGACGGCCAATGTGCTCGAGTCCTACAAGGCCGCCGCAGCCGATAACCGGAACTGATACTGGAAGTAGTCGTCCCCAGCCCGTGCGGGACGACCCGAAACAACTACCACGAGGGAGAAATGCCGGTTCTGGACGAGGCGGAAGATGGGCGGTGGCTCACCATCCATCATGGCGACGGCAGGGTCCGCTTCTTCGTTCCGTCGGTGCCGGACACGATCGAGAAGGAAGTCGAGCGGCGGGCCGACTTCTATGAAGGCGACCAACTGGACATCGTCGCCTCTCGTTTGCCGGGGCAGGCGAGCATCATCGACGTCGGCGCCAACATCGGCAACCACACGCTGTTCTTTGCGTGCGTGGCCAGGGCCGGCCGGGTGATACCCATCGAGGTCAATCCCGAGGTCATCGCCTCCCTGCGGCGGAACATCGCCGCCAATGAATGCCTGAATATTGACCTGTCGGCGCTGGGATACGGGGTGTCCGACCGCGAAGGCAGGGGGACTCTCGTCCTGGCCACGGCCGACGCGTCGATCCGCAATCGCGGCGGGATGACGGTGCAGGATCGACCTGACGGTGCAGTGCCGCTGCGCCCGCTCGATCAACTGGTGCGCGGGCCGGTCGACCTGATCAAGGTCGATGTGGAAGGAATGGCGGTACCCGCCCTCCTTGGCGCGGCGAGACTCCTCGCACGATGGCATCCGCTGGTTCTCGTCGAGATCATGGACGCCGAACTCGCCGGCTTTCGCGACTGGCTTCTGGAGGCGGGCTATCGGGTCAGCCGGAAGTTCCCGATGTATTCAGGTATCGACAACTATCTGTGCGAACCCGACAGTCGCCTCGCACGCGCCATCGTCGCAGGGCGGCGCCTGGAGCGGAGGATTCGCGCGCTCGCAGGAGCGAGGCCACGGCAGGCTGCCGTGTGCGCCGATCTCGCCGCGGACGACTTCCCCTACGGGTCGAGCTCGGTATCCCAGTAGAGGTAGTCGAGCCAGCTCTGGTGGAGGTAGTTCGGCGGGAAGAGCCGCCCGTTGTTGTGGAGGTCCGTGACGCTCGGCCGGTAGGGCGTGAGGTCCGGCCACATGGCGGCCATCGCCGGCGTCTTGCCGCCCTTGCGGAGGTTGCAGGGGGAGCACGCCGTCGTCACGTTCTCCCACGTGGTCTGGCCGCCGCGCGAACGCGGGATCAGGTGGTCGAAGGTGAGGTCGTCGTGGCAGCCGCAGTACTGGCACTGGAAGCGGTCGCGGAGGAAGACGTTGAACCGCGTGAAGGCAGGCGTCCGCACCGGTTTCACGAACGTCTTGAGCGACACGACGCTCGGCAGCCGCATCACGAAGGTGGGGCTGTGGACGGCGGCGTCGTACTCGGAGACGATGTTCACGCGGTCGAGGAACACCGCCTTGATCGTGTCCTGCCACGACCAGAGCGAGAGCGGGTAATAGCTCAGCGGCCGATAGTCGGCGTTGAGGACAAGGGCCGGGTTGGACCCGGGGGTCAGCGCGATCGTCAAGCGCGGCTCCAACTCAAGGAATTGGGTAAGCGAGCCCGAAATCTCCTGCATAGTGTATAGGCAGTGTGTCGGCGTTGTGAAGCGGGCTTGGAGCTCAACTCCCTTCCGTTCTTCGGAACACCCGCATGAGGAATGCGCCCCCGAGCCGGAGGGCAGCATCGTCGATGCCGTGGCCGAGCCCCGCGCGCAGATGCGACTCGACCGGCACGCCAGCCGCTTCGAGCCCAGCCCTGGCGGCGCCGAGGGCAGCGGCAGGCACGACGTTGTCGCTTGAGCCATGGTGGAGCAGCACCGGCGGCCGGCCCGGCTCGCCCGGCCGGGGCGGTCGCGTCAGTGCGCCGGAATAGGCAAGAATCCCGGCGATCGCCGGCTTGCGCGAGACGCCGACATCGAGCGCCATCATCGCGCCCTGGCTGAAACCGGCGAGTGCGAGCGCGCCATTGCCGAGCTGCAGTGCCGCCAGCTCGGCGTCGAGGAAGGCATGGAGCCCCGGCGCCGCCGCGGCGGTCCCGGCCGCGACTGTGGCCGCATCGATGCGCGGCAGGGGAAACCACTCCCGCCCGCCGGCCCATGCGCCGCAGACCGAAGGAGCATGGGGCACGACGAAGGCGGCGTCCGGCAGGGCGGGTCGCCACGCTTCCGCCAGCGCCATGAGATCGTTCCCGTCGGCACCGTAGCCGTGGAGAACGACGACGAGCTGGCGGGCGGCCTTGCCCGAGACCGGCCGGAGACGCGGCCCGTCGATCGTCACGCCCGCCACTGGCCCGACCCTGGGGTGTGCAGCCGGCAGAGGGTGACCGACGGAATGTCCGGACCGAACCCTGCCTTCGCACAGGCGCTCAGGGCGACCGCGTGGCTCGGGTCGCCGCCGACGCCGATGGTCGCCACCACGGCGCCGAGCGCCTGCAACTCGGCAGTGACCTGCCCGTATATCCAGCTGCCGATGCCATTGCCGGCATGGGCGGGATCGGCTTCGGTGTCGGGCGTTCGCATGTGGCGGTCTTTCACGGCCGTTGCTAAGCACGCTGCGATCCCGCCCGGCAACCCGTTTTCCAGATGGCCGTATTCCGCTTCGCCCCGAGTCCGAACGGCCGGCTTCATCTCGGCCACGCCTATTCCGTGCTGCTGAACCAGCGGCTCGCCACGGCTGCCGGAGGGCGCCTTCTCCTCCGCATCGAGGACATCGACCGCGAGCGCTGCCGCCCCGGGTTCGAAGCCGGCATCCACGAGGATCTCGCCTGGCTCGGTATCGCCTTCGACGGCGCGGCGCGCCGCCAGTCCGAGCATCTCCCGGAATATGCGGCGGTGCTCGACCACCTGCGCGGCATGGGCCTTGTGTACCCGGCATTCCTCAGCCGGGCCGACGTCGCGCGCTTCGTCGCGGGCCACGAGGCGGCAGGCAGGCCGTGGCGCCGCGACCCGGATGGCTCGCCGCACTTCCCGCCGGTCGACCGCGAGCGTCCCGCGGCAGACGTCGAGGCGCGGCTCCGCGCGGGGGAGCCGCATGCGCTCCGGCTCGACATGAGGAAGGCGATGGGGGTCGCGGGGCCGCTGGACTGGCGCGAGTCGGGCGGAGGAGCACGCCAGCTGGTTCCGGCGGAGCCGGAGGCGTGGGGCGATGTCGTCCTTGCCGGCCGCGAGACGCCGACGAGTTACCACCTCTCGGTCGTGGTCGACGATGCGTTGCAGGAGGTGACGGACGTCGTCCGCGGCCGTGACATCTTCGCCGCGACCTCGGTTCACCGGCTCCTGCAGAAGCTCCTCGGCCTGCCGGCGCCGCGCTACCTGCATCATCGGCTCATCGTCGACAGGACCGGCCGGAAGCTGGCGAAATCGTCCGGCGACACGGGGCTGGCCGAACTGCGCGCCGCCGGCGTCGCGCCCGCCGAGGTGCGGGCGAGGGTGGGGCTGGACCATGGCTAGCCTCGTGACCAGCCGTCACGCGACGGCCGGAAGCGGCGCCCTTCAGGGGCCGCGATCGCGGAAGAGCGCCATCGCCGCGGGCAGGGGATCCGCGACCGTGAAGATCCACTTCTGGTCGACCGAATCCAGCCGGATCGGCCGAGCGATGCGTCCGATCTCCTCGGAGGTTGCGAAGTGCGCCTCCACCACGTTCAAGGTATGGAACCTGCCCCATTCGCCGACATAAAGGCCGCGCTCGGACCGGGCTTCGGGTCCGAGGATCGCGAGATCTCCGAATGTGTCCCAGCGGGCGCGGTCGTCCAGCGGATAGATCCGTGACCCCGGCTCGCCATAGAACCGCAGGAGCGAATACAGGGAGTAGTTCGGCGCCAGGATGTAGTCGGCTCCCGTGTCGTCCCTGGCTTGCTCCACGGTGGCTGCGAACTCATCCCAGCCCTTGAAGCGCTCGGTCATGTCGTACTCGCGCGGGATCGGCAGGATGCGTTCCATGATGAGGGCATAGAACGTGACCGTCACCAGCACCCCCACGGGCACCACGGCCTTTCCGAAGGCCGACACGATGCGCGGCCACGTGTCGGTCCGCCCCCTGATGTCCTCGATGCCGATCGCGCCCAGCATGGCGCCGACCGCGACGATGGGGGCGACCCAGTGCGCGCCGATCCATTCACCGAAGGAATGGACGCCGAGATAGATCGCAAGTGGCAGAGGCGACAGGATCAGGAGCGCCGTGGCGGGGTAGCGCCACGCGCCGCCGCCGCGGAAGGCGGCGAGAACCCCCGCGAGGACCGGGACCAGTGCGAAGGGACCGATCATCAGCGGCAGAAGGCTGAGATACTGCAGGAAGCTGCCGATGCTGGCCTGCGCGAACTGCGGCCGGTTGTACTGGAGCGAGAAGGCGGCCCACTCGTTCTCGATGTTCCACAGCAGCACCGGCAGGAACACGATCAACGCGACGGCCGTCGCGGCATAGATCCACGGCCGGCGGAACCAGACCCGGAGCGAAGGCACGACGGCGAGCCACAGCGGCACGGCGAGCGCGAGGAACAGCGTCGTCAGCTTCGAGACTGCCGCAAGCCCTCCCATCAGGCCGACGAAGAGCCACCAGGCCGGCCTGCCGCCGCGCGCGATCCGCGCAAGGCCATACAACGCTGCCAGCCAGAACAGCATCATCGGCTGGTCGGGCACCATCATCACCGAGAAGGCGCTCATCGTCGTGACCCCCATGAGGATCATCGACCACGCCGCGATCCGCCGGTTCGCGGTCAGGGCGTGCATGATGCCGAACACGAGGAATGCATCGGCGGCGCCGGCGAGAACGCCGAAGAACCGCACGCCGAACTCGGTATCGCCGAAGAGCATGGTCCCGGCGCGGATGAAGTAGGCAACCATCGGCGGGTGGTCGTAGTAACCCGCGGCGAGCTGCTCCGACCACACCCAGTAGTAGGCCTCGTCGAAGAACAGGTCGAAGCGCCCGGCAACGGCCAGGCGGATGGTCGTCAGCACGACGGTCAGGATCACCGCGAAGCGGACGAGCCTGTCCGCTCCCGCAGCCCCTCGATCGGCAGGAAGCGCTCGATCGCCGGCACCGTCGATTGCACTCACCAAGCGAGCCACTCCGTCCCGGAAGGCGACTCCCGCCGCGCCGATGTTCGGCTCGCGCGACCGGTTCGTCCACCCTTCGCAGAGCATTCCCCGGTTTCGGTCCGGAATGCGATCCTCCATGCGGCGCCGGGCCGCGCTTTCGCCAACCGCTGTGACGCGAAAGCAGCAAGCCCCGACGGCAGGGTGTGAGCCATGCCGCCGCGACCCTGTCGGAACGCAGACGGGGCCGGGCGCTTTACGGCCCCCGCAGCGCCAGCCTAAGAACGCGTCTCACCGAGCCCACGAGGAGCCGTTGGCCCGCGTCATTCCTGTCATCCTGTCGGGCGGCACCGGCACCCGCCTCTGGCCCGTGTCGCGCCAGGCGTTTCCGAAGCAGCTCCTGCGGATCGTCGGCGAGCGGACGATGCTGCAGGATGCGGCGCTGCGCGGCCGGGGCGACAGCCTCTTCGGACCGCTCACCGTGATCGCCAATGTCGAGCACCGGTTCGCCATTGCCGAGCAATTGCGGGCAATCGGCATCGACGATGCCCGGATCATCCTCGAGCCGCTCGGCCGCAATACGGCGCCCGCCGTTGCCGTGGCGGCGCTCGCAGCCGCCGAGGCCGACGCGGATGCCCTGATCCTGGTGATGCCGTCGGATCACGTCATCGCCGATCCCGCTGCCTTCCGTGCAGCCATCGAGGCCGGTGCCGCCGCCGCGGCCGGCGGGGCGATGGTGCTGTTCGGCATCCCGCCGAAGCGGCCGGAAACGGGCTACGGCTACATCAGGAGCGGGGCGGTGCTGCCCGGTCATGCCGCAATCCTGGCGGTCGACGCCTTCATCGAAAAGCCCGACCACGAGAAGGCGAAGGCGTACCTTGCGGCCGGCTATCTCTGGAACTCGGGCATCTTCCTGCTGCCCGTCCGCGGGGTCATCGAGGCGCTGGGAACCTATGCGCCGGCCGTCCTGGACGCGGCCCGGGCGGCGCTTCTGGGCGCGCGGACCGACCTCGACTTCACCCGTCTCGACCCCGACGCATTCGCCGCATCCCCGTCCATCTCGATCGACTACGCCGTGATGGAGAAGACGCCCCGGGCGGCAGTGCTGCCGGGCGACTTCGGCTGGAGCGATGCAGGCACCTGGTCGAGCCTGTGGGAGATCGCCGCGCACGACGACGACGGGAACGTCATGGTCGGCGAGGCGGTCGCGCTCGACACGCGCAACTCCTACCTCCGCTCGGAAGGCCCGCTCGTCGCCACAGTCGGCGTCGATGACCTTGTGGTGGTTGCCACCGCCGATGCGGTGCTGGTCGTTGCCAGGACGGCCGACCAGAACGTGTCGAAACTCGTCGATCTCCTCAAGCGGAACGGCACTGCGGCGGCAACGCTGAGCCCGCGGGTGCACCGGCCGTGGGGCTTCTACGAGTCGGTCCACGCGGGCGAGCGGTTCCAGGTGAAGCAGATCACGGTCAATCCGGGCGCGCGCCTGTCGCTGCAGAAGCACAGGTACCGCGCCGAGCACTGGGTGGTCGTGAACGGCACGGCGCGCGTCACGCGCGACGACGAGGTGCTGACGGTGCGCGAGAACGAATCGGTGTTCCTGCCGCTCGGCTGTGTGCATCGCCTCGAGAATATCGGGGACTGTCCGCTCGAACTCATCGAGGTCCAGTCGGGCTCCTATCTCGGCGAGGACGACATCATCCGCATCGAGGATGATTTCGCGCGCTGAGTTCAGTTCCGCGACCGGCTCCGCGCGGCGGCGCGCTGCACGAGTTCCTCGAGCACTTCGAGATCGACGTCCGACAGGCGCGTGAGGTAGAGGCAGCCCTTGCCGGTCTTGTGCCTGCCGAGCCGCTCGAGGAACGGCACGACCTCCGGCTCGCCCGCATTGACGTAGAGGGCGAAATTGCCTTTCCGCGGCGCAAAGCCGATCTCGAACCAGTCGACCTCGCGGCCGCTGTCGTAGACGAGCCGGGTCTCGCCATAGCCGATGATCGAGCCGCTCCACATCCTTGGTTCGGCACCCGTGGCGCGTCGCATCAGCCGGTCGATCGCCTGTGCGTCGCCGCGCCGGGCAGGATCGACGGAATCGAGATAGTCATCGACCGAAGCCATCGTCGCCTTCGTCTTGATCTCCGTCATCGCGCCCTCCGTCCCGTCCGCACAGGCTATCGCCATCCCTTCGCCGCGGGAAGGAAGAGCGTGGTTTGGGGATGGCCGGGGACCGTTGGATGTGGTTTCGTGCAATCGTGGATGGAGCGTTGAGGCCCCCATGCCCTCCGATTCGTCAATAGTCCCGGCCCGGATCGTTCCGCCCGCCGTCCAGCCGCCGTTCCTGCGGTACCTCCGCACGGTCGTGCGCAATCCGCTCGAAGTGTGGCCGGAGGCCATCTATCGCGACAAGGTCCATGTCGAGCGCTTCCTCGGACGCGACGCTCTGTTCGTCATGGATCCGGATCTCATCCACCAGATGCTGGTGGTGGAGCCGGAGAAGTATCTCAAGTCCGAGATGATGCAGCGCCTCCTGGCGCCGGCGCTCGGCGCGGGCATGGTAACGTCCGACGGCGCGCAGTGGCGGCGCCAGCGCCGCATCGTCGCTCCCCTGTTCCGGCCGACCGAGGTCGCCCGCTACGTGCCGCAGATGCTTGCCGCGGCCGACCGGGAGGCCGCGCGGCTCGGGGCAATGCCGGACGGCGCCGAGGTCTCGCTCACCTTCGAGATGATGCAGATGACGTTCGACATCATCGCCGAGACGATTCTCGCCGGGGCCGATACGTTCGACGTGCCGGCGCTTGCCGAGGCGATCAACGTCTATCTCTCGTCGACCGGCTGGGTCGTCGCGCTGGCGCAGCTCCGCCTGCCGGCGAACTTTCCCCGCCCGGGACGGAAGCGCTTCCTCGAAGCGCGCGACTATCTCCGGCGTGTCACCCGCGACCTCGTCGCGGCGCGGCGGCGGGGAAAGAGCCGGCCCGACCTCATCCAGGCGCTGATCGACGCGCGGGACGAGGAGACCGGCGAGGCGATGAACGACGTCGAGATCGTCGACAACCTCCTGACCTTCATCGCCGCCGGCCACGAGACCACCGCGCTCGCGCTGTCGTGGTCGTTCTATCTGCTGTCCCTCGACCCCGCAGTCGAGCGGAAGGTGCTTGCCGAGGTTGAAGCGGCCGGCGCACCCGACCGCCTGACCCCCGACGGCGTCGCCGGGCTCGGCTACACGCGGCAGGTGGTTTCCGAGGCGCTGCGCCTCTACCCGGCAGCGCCGGCGCTGCTGCGCCAGCCGGTCGGGCCGGTCGAAATCGGCGGCGTGAAGGTGCGGCCGGGGACGCAGATTTTCATCCCGATCTATGCCGTCCATCGCCACAAGGCGCTGTGGGACGAACCGGACCGCTTCGATCCGGACCGCTTCGCGCCGGAGGCCGGCAGGATGCGGCACCGCTACCAGTACCTGCCGTTCGGCGGCGGGCCACGCATCTGCATCGGCATGGGCTTCGCCATCACCGAGGCCGCGGCGCTCCTCGCGAAGCTGCTGCCGCGGTTCCGCTTCGAGGTGACGGAGGAGCCGGTGCCAGTGGCGCAGGTGACGCTGCGGCCGCGCAACGGGCTGCCGGCGATCCTTCGGCACCGCCAGGCGGTGATATCGGCGAAGGCGGCGTAGGCGCACAAAAAGGCAGCCCGTTGCGCCATGAGCACCGAGGCCCGCAGCGCTGCGACACTCCGCCCCCTCCCACCATCAGCAGGCGTAACGTGCCTGTGTTGCCCACCCCAGGACCCTGTGCTAGGGAACGCGCGGCTTCAAAACGGGATCGGGGCGAGGGCCCGTTGAAGCTGGATTTTTCCATAATCCGTACAAGGCCTTACTTAAGGGCCCAGCGCTGCGCTGAAGAGCGTGGTCGTGGAGAGAGGGACAGTGGCTGATACGGGCTCAGTCGTTTCTGGAGTAGCCGAGCGGTACGCTTCGGCGCTGTTCGACCTTGCGCGCGACGAAAACGCGCTCGACGAGGTCGCCGGCGACCTGGGCGGCCTCGCTCGGCTCATGGACGAATCCGAAGATCTCCGCTCGCTCGTCCGCAGCCCGGTCTATTCGGCCGACGAGCAGGCCGGCGCGATCGGTGCCGTGATGGCCAGGGCCGGCACCGGCATCCTCACCAGCAATTTCGTGAAGGTCGTGGCGCGCAACCGCCGCCTCTTCGCGCTCCCCGACATGATCCGCTCGTTCCGGCAGCGTCACGCGCACGAGCGGGGCGAACTGGCCGGTACCGTGACGAGCGCCGAGCCCCTGAGCGATACCCAGGTGACGGCGCTCCGTGATGCCCTCAAGGAAGCGGTGGGCAAGGACGTGGTCCTCGACCGCAAGGTCGATCCCGCGCTGATCGGCGGCCTAGTCGTCCAGGTCGGCTCGCGCATGGTGGACACTTCCCTCCGCACCAAACTGAACGCCCTTAGATTCGCGATGAAAGAGGCAGGCTGATGGATATCCGCGCCGCTGAGATCTCCTCGATCCTCAAGGAGCAGATCAAGAATTTCGGCACCGACACGACCGTCTCCGAGGTCGGCCAGGTGCTGTCGGTCGGTGACGGCATCGCCCGCGTTTACGGCCTCGACAACGTCCAGGCCGGCGAGATGGTCGAGTTCCCGAACGGCATCCGCGGGATGGCGCTCAACCTCGAGACGGACAATGTCGGCGTCGTCATCTTCGGCTCCGACCGCGACATCAAGGAAGGCGACACGGTCAAGCGGACCAAGTCGATCGTCGAAGTCCCGGTCGGCAAGGGGCTCCTCGGCCGCGTCGTGGACGCCCTCGGCAATCCGATCGACGGCAAGGGCGAGATCAAGGCCACCGAGCGCCGCCGCGTCGACGTGAAGGCGCCGGGCATCATCCCGCGCCAGTCGGTGCACGAGCCGATGCAGACCGGCCTCAAGGCGATCGACGCGCTCATCCCTGTCGGCCGCGGCCAGCGCGAGCTCATCATCGGCGACCGCCAGACCGGCAAGACCGCCGTCGCGGTCGATACGATCCTCAATCAGAAGTCGGTCAACCAGTCGACCGACGAGAGCAAGAAGCTCTACTGCGTCTACGTCGCCATCGGCCAGAAGCGGTCGTCGGTCGCGCAGCTGGTGAAGACCCTCGAGGAGCGCGGCGCGCTCGAATACTCGATCATCGTCGCCGCCACGGCCTCCGACCCGGCCCCGATGCAGTACCTGGCGCCGTTCGCCGGCTGCGCCATGGGCGAGTTCTTCCGTGACAACGGAATGCACGCCCTGATCATCTACGACGATCTTTCCAAGCAGGCCGTCGCCTACCGCCAGATGTCGCTCCTCCTCCGCCGCCCGCCGGGCCGCGAGGCGTATCCGGGCGACGTGTTCTACCTCCACTCGCGCCTTCTCGAGCGCGCGGCGAAGATGAACAAGGAACTCGGCGCCGGCTCGCTCACCGCGCTCCCGGTCATCGAGACGCAGGCGAACGACGTGTCGGCCTACATTCCGACCAACGTCATCTCGATCACCGACGGCCAGATCTTCCTCGAAACCGACCTCTTCTTCCAGGGCATCCGCCCGGCTCTCAACGTCGGCATCTCGGTGTCCCGCGTCGGTTCGGCCGCGCAGATCAAGGCGATGAAGCAGGTCGCCGGCCGCATCAAGGGCGACCTTGCACAATACCGCGAGATGGCCGCCTTCGCCCAGTTCGGCTCCGACCTCGACGCCGCAACGCAGCGCCTCCTTGCCCGCGGCGCCCGCCTGACGGAGCTGCTCAAGCAGCCCCAGTTCTCGCCGCTCAAGGTCGAGGAGCAGGTCGCGGTGATCTTCGCCGGCGTCAACGGCTTCCTCGACCCGATCCCGGTCAACCGCGTCGGTGCGTTCGAGGAGGGACTCCTGGCCACGCTCCGTACCGACCAGAAGGCGCTGCTCGACGGCATCCGCGACAAGCGCGAGCTGACCGACGACTATCGCAAACAGCTCACCGCTGTGATCACCGCCTACGCCAAGGGCTTCGTCTAGGCCACTTACGGTAGCAGCCGATGCCCTCGCTCAAAGAACTCCGCGGTCGAATCGCCTCGGTCAAGGCGACCCGCAAGATCACCAAGGCCATGCAGATGGTCGCGGCGTCGAAGCTGCGGCGTGCCCAGGTGCGCGCCGAGGCGGCGCGGCCCTATGCCGAGCGGATGAACGCGGTGCTCGTCGGGCTGTCCTCGGCTGTGAAGGGCCAGGACGGGGCGCCGAAGCTGCTCGTCGGCACCGGCCAGGACAAGACGCACCTCCTGGTGGTCTGCACCGCCGAGCGCGGCCTTGCCGGCGGCTTCAACTCCGCCATCGCCAAGGCGGCGCGCGACCACGCCAACCGCCTTCTCCGTGAGGGGAAGGACGTCAAATTCCTGTGCGTCGGGCGAAAGGGAGCGGACATCCTCCGCCGCCTGTTCCCGAACCGCATCCTCGACCGCATCGACCTCCGCGGCGTCCGCCAGGTCGGCTTCACCGAAGCCGAGATGATCTCGAAGCGCGTCCTTGCGCTGTTCGACGAAGGCGTCTTCGACGTCGCGACGCTGTTCTTCTCGACCTTCAAGTCGGTGATCGCGCAGCTCCCGACCGCCAGGCAGCTGATCCCGGCCGAGATTTCGGGCGAGGTTGCCGCGACCGGGTCGGCCGCGGCCTACGAGTACGAGCCGGACGAGGAGACGATCCTGCGCGACCTCCTGCCCCGGAACATCTCGGTGCAGATTCT
>CAXNGA010000011.1:0-12759 GCA_964201375.1 Kaistiaceae bacterium | reverse complement strand
GCAGGGCGACTGGGCTGTCATCACCCGCCTCACGATCGACAAGACCGTGGCCGAGGACGGCACGACGACCGTGACCTGGTACCCAGCGTTCGACATCATCGACACGGCCACCGTTGCACCGGACGCGACGATCGCCGCCGTGGTCGCGGGCTATTCGGAGCGGCTGGAGGCCGAACTGAACGTGCCGATCGGCACTGCCGGCACGGCGATCGATAGCCGCCGCGCCGCGGTTCTCGGCGGCGAGTCGACGATGGGCAACCTCATTGCCGACGCGATGCGCGCCGCGGTGGGTGCGGAGATCGCCATCGTCAATGGCGGCGCCATCCGCGGCGACCGCCTCTATCCCGCCGGCACCGTCCTCACGCGCCTCGACGTCCTGACGGAGCTCCCGTTCGACAACCGCACCCTGAAGCTGGAAGTGACAGGGGCGCAGCTTTTCGCGGCGCTCGAGAACGCGTTCTCGATCCTGAAGCAGGGCGCGGGCAGATTCCCGCAGGTCTCCGGCATGTTCGTCGAGGTCAACTCCTTCGCCCCCGCCGGCGCGCGCATCGTGTCGGTCCGCATCGGCGGCCAGGCCCTCGACCAGCGCCGCGTCTATGCGCTTGCGGTGAACGACTTCATGGCCGCTGGCGGCGACGGCTACACCGTGTTCGCGGCCGCGCCCCGCCTGATCGACCTCACGAGTTCCCAGCTGACCACCAGCCAGGTGATCGACTTCATCGCGGCGGCGGGGACGGTGTCGCCAGCGGTGGAGGGGCGGATCGTGATGTACTGAGGGCTGGCCGGCGCCGAGCGCGCCTGAAATCGGCCCGAACCGGCGACAAGGCTCGGTAAAATGACCCAACAGACGCCTCTCTTCTCTGAGACGCCACTGCCGACGCCGCCGGATGGCTGGTTCGACTATGGCTATCGCGTTCTGATGGACGGCCGGCTCGCTCTCATCCGTACCCGGACCGACATTCACGCCCTTTGGCGGAAGCGGGGCGAGGACGAAATGGCCGACAGCCCGCTCTACAACATCTCTCACCCAGGTCTCTGGGCGGCGGACGCAGAGTGGAGGGGTTGGTATAGCGCCGTTGATGCTGCGTACGCGGCTCGCGCGCCGGACGACTATCGACGCCTCGGGCAAAGGCGCAAGTCCTCCGAAACCGAAATACGCCTGTCGATATTCGACGGCGCACGCGAGACAGAGCCTATCACCGTGCCGCATGGCCATCAGGCTCTCGTCGATCGGACGGCCGGCGGGCACTGGCTCGTCATATCGCACGCGGTCAGCAGTGCTCCCCGGGAGCACAGCGCCACCCTGTATGCCACGGACGGCAGGCAGGTTGGCGTGCTGCGGCTTGGGAGGGGAATCGAAGCCGTCTTGTGCTCGCCGGACGGGACGATCTGGGCCGGGTACGGAGACCAGTCGATCTTCGATCCGCCGGACAAGGACGGAGGCCCTATCTCCCGTGGAGGACTCGTCCAGTTCGCGGCGTCTGGCGCCCCGATCTGGGCGTTCAACCGCAACGCCGCGCTCAACAGCAGCAGCGTTTATGTACGCGACTGCCCGGTCATGACGCTGACCGGCACGACCCTGTGGGCTTGGGTACCCAACCTGCAGATGAAGACCGACGCCCCGGCAACGCTGCTGGTGCGAATCCGTGACGGAACCTTGTCCCTATTCGCGAGCGCGCTCGACGAGGGCAGTGAGATCGCGGTCGCAGAAGACACGCTACTGATCGCGGGCGCGCACTACGAAGCCGCTAACCGTATCGTTGTCGCCACTATCGGGGAGTCGAGCATTACAGGCGTCGGGCGCCTCAGGGTCGATGAGGTAGCTCGTGCTCGGCCGCCCGCAAACAGATGGCCTGAACATCTGCTCCACTTCCTGTACGAGTTCGATCCGGCCCCCGGAACTGGTCCCCGGCTTCTCCAAGGGCGTGACGGGGTCCTCCACGCGGTGACTCGTGGCACATGGCTTCGTCTTGAGTCAGGAAGCGTGGCGCAGGCCGCAGATCCCGATGACACACTCCCATTTTGCCGGGGGTTCGCGGCAGGCTGGACGGTCTATGCGTCGTCGGGGCAACCGCCTCCCCGCTAATGCTTCGTCCCCGAGACGTGCTCGGGCTTGCCCTTCCGCTTGGTGCTGGCGAACTCCTCGAGCTGCTTCTCGCTCATCGAATCGTACATCTCGTGCGAGCGCCCTTGAGTTCGCTCGGCCTAGTCTCGCCGCGCTTGGCGGAGAGGGCGGCGGCGCCGGCGGCTTTCTGCTGCGCTTTGGACCTGGCAGGCATGACGGGAATCTCCACGGTGTGCCCCGCCGGAAAACGCCATATGCCCCAGTGCGTTCCTCTCTTCTCGATGTGTTCCGATTCCGGGTCGATTTCGTACCGGCGAATTTTTATCGGCGACCCCCAAAAACCCTTGAATACGACAGGCGTTCTGCGTATCTACGCGCTGCCCAATTTCGCACGTGCCTGTGGCCGAACTAAAACGTCCGAGGGCGAACACCGGGGATAGGTCCCGGATGCTTCGAAGGACGCGGCTTAAAGCAACGACGTAGCGGGCTTTTTTGGTCTCTGCCGGGTCTCCAACGCCCGGGGTTACTGAAGAGGCACTACATCCTTGCCGCACGTGCGGACCGGTACACCCGATCCAAAGCGACGGCGACGGAGAGCAATCCGACAGCCCTGTTCGGTTGCTTGACCCGTCACCCCTAACCTGTCGGCGCGAGAGCGTCGGCAAACCGGTACGTCACTGGTCGGACAGCCGTCTCCAAAGCGGCCCCTGCCACGAAGCGTTCCCGGCGGTTTTGACCTCTGTCGCTTGGGAGTGCCCGGCAATGACTGACCGTATCCGCGATTTCCTTCGCACCAACCGTCCCGATGGCCCGTGCCTGGTGGTGGACCTCGACGTCGTGCGCGACAACTATCGCGCCTTCGCCAGGGCCCTGCCGGACACCCGCGTGTTCTACGCCGTGAAGGCGAACCCGGAGCCGGCCGTCCTTTCCGCTCTCGCCGAGCTCGGCTCGTCCTTCGACTGCGCCACGCCGGCGGAGATCGAGATGGCGCTGGCCGCCGGCGCAACGCCCGACCGCATCTCCTACGGCAACACGATCAAGAAGGAGCGTGACATCGCCCGCGCCCATGCGCTCGGCGTTCGCCTCTTTGCGGTCGACTGCGAGGAAGAGGTCGGCAAGATCGCGCGCGTCGCCAAGGGCGCCAGGGTTTTCTGCCGCATCCTCTGCGATGGCGCCGGCGCGGAATGGCCGCTGTCGCGCAAGTTCGGCTGCGTGCCGGAGATGGCGATCGACGTGCTCGAGCACGCCCACCGGGTCGGGCTCGAAGCCTATGGCGTGTCGTTCCATGTCGGCTCGCAGCAGGGCAACGTCCAGGCCTGGAACGGCGCGCTTGCTTCGGCGGCTATGGTCTTCCGTGCCCTCGGCGAGCGCGGCATCCAGCTGCGCATGGTCAACCTCGGCGGTGGTTTCCCGGCGAAGTACCTCAAGGAAGTCCCGATGGTGCAGTCGTACGCGATGGCCATCTCCGGGGCGCTCCGACGACACTTCGGCAACCGCATTCCGGAGACGATCATCGAGCCGGGCCGCGGCATGGTGGGTGACGCCGGCGTCATCAAGTCGGAGGTCGTCCTGATCTCCCGCAAGGATGTCGGCGATCTGCGCTGGGTCTATCTCGACATCGGCAAGTTCGGCGGCCTCGCCGAGACGATGGACGAATCGATCCGGTACCCGATCCGCACCCCGCGCGACGGCGCTCCGATGGAGCCCTGCGTGCTGGCCGGCCCGACCTGCGATTCGGCGGACGTCCTCTACGAGAAGACGCCCTACGAGCTGCCGGTGTCGCTTTCGATCGGCGACGAAGTGCTGATCGAGGGGACGGGCGCCTATACGACGACCTACTCGTCGGTGGCGTTCAACGGCTTCCCGCCGCTGAAGTCCTACGTGATCTGAGCCGGACGGGCGCCCGCTTCGGCGAGCACCGACCGAGGCCCTGCTGCTCTTCCCCTCTCCCCGCCCGCGGGGAGAGGCAGGGCGAGGGGCTGCAGCCTGACGGGGCAGCCGGGCCGCCGAGCCTGTCTTCGGCGCCCGGGCCTCTCACTCCATCCCTCTCCCCGCAAGCGGGTAGAGGGGTTCTTTTCCTTCACCGCCGATCCTTTCCACACCGACTCCCGCCGCATGCGGGTCTTGGAGTGCACCATGGTAACCATCGACACCGAGCGCCTGTCCGACCGCCTTCCGCGCGAGACCCTTCTCGACCGCGTGATGGGTGCGGAGCGTTTCCTCAAGCCGTCGCAGCTTCTCCGCGACGGCCGCGCGCCGGAGATCGCGATCGTTGCGCGCGACGGCGGCGATGTCGTCGGCACCGTGCGGCTGTGGGAAGTCGATGCCGGCGGCCGCCCTGCCCTCCTTCTCGGCCCGCTCGCGGTCTCTCCCGACCGCCAGGGCGAAGGCATCGGCAGCCGCCTGATGCGCTCCGCGCTCAACCGCGCGATGGCGCTCGGCCACGGCGCGGTGATCCTGGTGGGCGATGCGCCCTACTATGGCCGCTTCGGCTTCTCGGCCGAACTGACGGCGGACCTCGCCATGCCGGCCAAGGTCAACCCGGCGCGCCTCCTTGCGGTCGAACTCCGGGAAGGCGCCCTTGCCGGGGCGTCAGGTGCCGTGACTGCGGACGTGGAGCTGGTTCGAGGCGCCATGACCGCTCCGGTGACGAACGACGCATGGCGCGTGGCCGCCTGAGGGCAGGCCCGCCACTGCGGTGAGCCGGCGGCCTGGCGCGGGTCATCGACCCCGCCCGGCCGTGGCTTCGTCTCCGTCCCGCACCGAATCGAAAGGGCCGGGAAGGTGCCGCCGTGCACCGCCCGTCCGGCCGCTGCCCTGGTCTGAGGTTCTTGACTGCAACTCCGGCAGCCCCGATCAAACTGTTGCGGTCGCAGCCGGCCGCTTCCGAACGATGAGGATCACGACGAAAAAATGACCGCCTGGCCCGTCTACGGACACATCGATGGCCCGATCGTGATGATCGGCTTCGGCTCGATCGGAATCGGCACTCTCCCGCTCATCGAGCGCCATTTCACCTTCGACCGGTCTCGCCTGGTCGTGGTCGATCCGACCGATGTCGATCGCGCGATCGCCGAGAAGGCCGGGGCGCGGTTCGTCAAGGAAGCGGTCACCCCCGAGAATTTCCGCACGCTGCTCACGCCCCTGCTGACCGCGGGCGGTGGTCGCGGTTTCTGCGTGAACCTGTCGGTCAACACCTCCTCGCTCGACATCATGAAGCTGTGCCGCGAACTCGGCGCGCTCTACATCGACACGGTGGTGGAGCCGTGGCCCGGCTTCTAC
Organism: Kaistiaceae bacterium; assembly: GCA_964201375.1. GTDB lineage: Bacteria > Pseudomonadota > Alphaproteobacteria > Rhizobiales > Kaistiaceae > JADLGL01. The sequence goes on along the minus strand of CAXNGA010000011.1, from coordinate 7,412 downwards.
TTCGACAAGACCGTCGGCCACGAGGCGCGGACCAACAATGCGCTGCGGGAGACGGTACGGCGCGAACGCGCACGGAATCCCGGCGGGTCGACTGCCGTGTCGTGCTGCGGCGCCAATCCCGGCATGGTGTCGTGGTTCGTGAAGCAGGCCCTCGTGAACCTTGCGACCGACACCGGCCATGGGTTCATCGAGCCGTCGGCTGACGATCGCGAGGGCTGGGCGGGGCTGATGCGGGGGCTCGGGGTCAAGGGCATCCACGTCGCCGAGCGCGACACCCAGCACCGCCTTGCGCCAAAGCCCGTCAACGTCTTCGTCAACACATGGTCGGTCGACGGCTTCATCTCGGAAGGACTGCAGCCGGCGGAGCTCGGCTATGGCACCCACGAGACCTGGATGCCGGACAACGCGCAGCGCCACACCTTCGGCAACAAGGTCGGCATCTTCCTGCTTCAGCCCGGGGCGGCGACCAAGGTGCGGTCGTGGTGTCCCACACCCGGCGCGCAGCACGGCTTCCTCGTGACGCACAACGAGGCGCTGTCGATCTCGGACTACTTCACCGTTAGGGAGGGCGCCGAGGTCGCGTATCGGCCGACCTGCCACTACGCATACCATCCGTCGAACGCGGCGGTTCTGTCGCTCGACGAGATGTTCGGCCGGGCCGGCGTGCCGCAGCCGGCGCAGCACATCCTCGAGGACGACGAGATCGAAGGCGGCGGCGACGAACTCGGCGTCCTCCTCTACGGCCATTCGAGGAACGCCTACTGGTACGGCTCCCAGCTATCGATCGAGGATGCGCGTCGCCTCGCCCCCAACCAGAACGCCACCGGTCTCCAGGTCTCGTCGGCGGTTCTGGCCGGAATGGTCTGGGCGCTCGAGCATCCGATGGCGGGCATCGTCGAGGCGGACGAGATGGACTATCGCCGCTGCCTCCAGGTCCAGATGCCCTATCTCGGGCCGGTGAAGGGCTACTACACCGACTGGACGCCGCTCGAGAACCGGCCGAGCTACTTCCCCGAGGATCTCGACACCTCGGACCCGTGGCAGTTCCGGAACATCCTCGTCCACTGACGGGACAGCCCGGCGGCAGTCGCCGGGCGCCCCTCCGGAACTGGCCGGCCCTCACCATTCGTTAACCACGCCGCTTTACGTTTCGGTAACGCTCGGGCTGAGCCCTCCGCGTCCGGATCGTGAAGCCGATGGCTCGACTGACAGTCCTTGCCGTACTGATGATGGCGTGCGCCGGCCCTGCCGCGGCGCAGGTCGGCGGCGGCGGCGCTCCGCTCCGCGGTACCGCGAGCCCCTATGACCAGCCCGGCGTCGTCGCAGGCCGCTTCACGCTCTACCCCGCGATCGAGATATCGGGCCGCTTCTCGGGCGGCACGCTGGGCACGCCGGGGGCAAGCATCGTCCTCTCGCCCGAGTTCGTGGCGATCTACGACGCATCGCCGCTGGAGATCACCGCAACGCTCGGCGCGGACATCGTCCCTGTCGCGACCACGCGGACGAGCCTGGTCGTCGGCGCCGAGGCGAGGCTGAACGTCCGCCTCGATCTCCCCGGCCTGTGGGACTTTGCGATGGGCGCTGCCTACGGCCTCGCCGCGCAGTCGGCGCTCGACCCGGTGAACCCGGGCGGTCTCGACCAGGCGCCCGGCATTCACACCACCGGCGCCAGTGCCACGCTCGCAGGCCCCATCGGCGCCCTCGCCTTGCGGCTGTCCCTCGACGTGCAGCGGACCTTCTACCAGGACGGCACGATCAGCGGCGTCCCCGTAGACCAGGGCGACCGCAACAACCTTCTCATCGAGGGGGCAGCCCGCATCTCCACCGATGGCGCGGCGCGGTTCACGCCGTTCGTCGAGATCGCCCATGGCCGCCGGCTCTACGATCGCCCCCTCGACACCGACGGCTTCGCGCAGGGTTTTCGTACCGTCGAACTCCGCGGCGGCTTCGTCTACGATTCGGCCCCGGTGCTGACCGGTGAAGTCTCGGTCGGCGTCTATCGCGGCGTTCCGGACGACCCTGCCCTCCAGGGTCTTCGCGGCTTCACCTTCGCCGCCAGCTCCGTCTGGTCCCCGCGCGAGCCCGTGACGATCGCCCTCGCCACCGAGACGACCTACACCGGCGATCCGTCGCCGACTGCAGGCGGATCGGTGCGTCAGGACTGGTCGCTCCGCGGCACGCTCGCGGTCGGCGACGATTTCACCGTCGGCACGACCGGAACCTACGCCACGGAATGGCTGGCCGGCGGCGACATCGAACGCTCGGCCGCGATCGGTGCGGACGTCACATGGCAGCCGACGCGCTGGATCCGCCTCAACGCCGGCGTGACGCAGCAATGGCTGTGGAGCAACGACCCCGGCCGCACCGGCAGCACGACCACCGTCGCCGTGACCGCGCGCCTCCAGCGGTAACGCCTCCGGTCACCGGCGCCACGGCACGCGCCGCCAGCAGCCGAAGACCCTGTGCCCGCCTGACGGCAGCGGCGGTCGCGATCGATCCGGCCGTATCGTAGACACCGGTGATCGGGGAAATGCCGGTCGGTACCAGGCCGGGCCTGGCCGTGCACCGCCGGCATGTCCGCCCGGACGGCCGTTGGTCGGCCCCCGGTCGCACGGCTTCCTGCAAGCATCTCTGGCTGACCCCACGGCGCGACGACGCCGGCTCCCGCCCGATGATCTGGCGGCAGCAACGCATCGCGCGGAGGGTGGCGGGGGTTGGCGGCTAGTCGGTCATGCTTCCGAGCAGCTTGCCGAACTCGGACCGGAGTTCGTCCGCGATGTCGGGCCGCTTGAGGGCGTAGGCATAGTTTGCCGCGAGGAACCCGCCCTTGGAGCCGCAGTCGAAGGTACGGCCGCGATAGCGAAGGCCGTAGAAGGGCTGCCTGGCCGAGAGACGGAGCATGGCGTCGGTCAGCTGGATCTCCCCGCCCGCGCCGGTCGTGTGGTCGTCGAGCTCCTCGAACAGCTCCGGCTGGAAGATGTAGCGGCCGTTGATGTAGAGATTCGACGGCGCCTCGGATGGTTTCGGCTTCTCGACCATGCCGGTGATCCGGTGGGCCGGCCCGACCGCCTCGCCGAGCGAGACGATGCCGTACTGGTTGGTCTTGTCCGGGTCGCATTCCGACAGCGCGAGGATGTTGCCGCCGGTCTCGCGATGCGCCTCGACCATCACGGCGAGGCAGCCCGGTTCGCTCTGCAGCAGCATGTCGGGCAACAGGACCGCGAACGGCCGGCCGCCGACGATCTCCTTGGCACACCAGACCGCATGGCCGAGCCCGGCCGGTATCTGCTGGCGGGTGAAACTCGCCGCGCCCGGCGGCAGCATGTCCTTGTGCAGCTTCTCGACTTCCCTGTGCTTGTTGCGCGCGTCGAGCGTCGCCTCGAGCTCGTACTGGATGTCGAAATAGTCCTCGATCACCGACTTGTTGCGCCCCGTCACGAACACGAAGTGCTCGATCCCCGCCTCGCGCGCCTCATCGACGGCATACTGGATCAGCGGCCGGTCGACGACCGGCAGCATCTCCTTCGGGATGGTCTTGGTCGCTGGCAGGAACCGTGTGCCGAGACCGGCAACGGGAAAGACGGCGATACGAACTGGTTCCGGCATGATTTCTCCCCTGGCCCCAACCTTGTGATCCCAGCCTTGCCCCATGGAAGGGGTCGTTACGGCTAACAAAGTATAAACGACTTCCTTCCAATCTGACTCCAGAGCCCGGTGCGTTCTGGCCGGGCCGTGGGTCGGATGGTTCCATGGCAGTCCTCGTCACGGGCGGCGCTGGCTATATCGGCAGTCACGCCGTGCTCGATCTCGTCGCGGCGGGCGAGAGTGTCGTCGTGCTCGACGACCTGTCGACCGGATTCCGCTGGGCGGTCGCGCCCGAGGCCGAACTCGTCGTCGGCGATGTCGGCGACCCGAAGCTCATTGCCGAATTGATCCGCACCCGCGGCATCGACGCCGTGATGCACTTCGCCGGCTCGGTCGTGGTGCCGGAATCGGTCGCCAAACCCCTCCGCTACTACCTCAACAACACCGCCAAATCGCGGACGCTCATCGAGGCGGCCGTCCAGGGCGGCGTCCGCCATTTCGTCTTCTCCTCCACCGCGGCGGTCTACGGTCCCGATGTGGCCCAGCCGGTCGTCGAGGGCGCCGAGACGGCCCCCGCAACGCCCTATGGGCGCTCGAAGCTGATGACCGAGACGATGCTGGCCGACACCGCCGCAGCGCACGGCCTCCGCTACGCCGCGCTGCGCTACTTCAACGTCGCCGGCTCCGACCCGCAGCTCCGCACCGGCCATTCGACCAAGGGCGCCACTCACCTCATCAAGGTCGTCGCCGAGGCGGCGCTAGGCAAGCGCTCCTACGTCGATGTCTTCGGCACCGACTGGGACACGCCGGACGGGACGGGTGTCCGCGACTTCATCCACGTTTCCGACCTTACGCGGGCGCACGTTGCGGCCCTTGCCTACCTCCGCAACGGCGGCAGGAGCATCGTCGCCAATTGCGGCTATGGTCGCGGCTATTCGGTCCGCGAAGTCATCGACACGATGCAGCGGCTCTCGGGCCGCAGCGTCCTCGCCAGGGACGCGCCGCGCCGGCCGGGCGATCTCGGCCTAGTGGTTTCCGATCCGTCGCTGCTGCGCGCAACGCTCGACTGGGCGCCGCGGCACGACGACCTCGACTTCATCATCAAGACCGCCCTCGCCTGGGAGGAACAGCTCGGCAAGACCCGGCTCTAGGCCGCGCAATTGCCGCAAATCATTGATTCAATTCGGAACGAGGAATTTGACATGACCGCCGCAACGATCGCCAGCCGGGGCCGGGGGGCTTGGGCATTGCCGATCGCTCTGGTCGCGTGCCTCATCGCCCTTCTTGCGGCCGGCGGAGCGCGCGCTGACGCAGCGTCCGACCGCTGGGTCCAGTCCTTCTGGCCGCGCGCGGAAGCGGCCGGCATCTCCTGGGCGACCTATTCGGCCGCGCTCGGCAATTTCGAGCCCGACCCGGGCGTGATCCCCCGCGCGACCAACCAGCCGGAATTCGTCCGGCCCATCTGGGAATACCTCGACGGCGCCGTCTCAGCGGAACGCATTGCCAACGGCGTTGCCAAGCTGCCGCGGTACGGCCAGCTCCTGGCCGACCTCGAGGCGCGCTACGGCGTCAACCGCTACATCGTGCTCGCCATCTGGGGCCTCGAGAGCGCCTATGGCGCGATCCTCGACAACACCAATGTGGTGAAGCCGGTGATCCGGTCGCTGGCGACGCTCGCCTACCAGGGCGGAACGCGCCAGAACTACGGCGAGACGCAGCTCATCGCAGCCCTGAAGATCCTGCAGCGCGGGGACGTGACGCTCGCCAACATGACGGGCTCGTGGGCCGGCGCGATGGGCCACACGCAGTTCATCCCGACCACGTTCGAATCGTATGCCGTCGACTGGGACGGCGACGGACGGCGCAACGTCTGGTCCTCGATTCCCGACGCCCTCGCCTCGACCGCGGCGTATCTCAACCGCATGGGCTGGGAGCCGGGCAAGACCTGGGGCTACGAGGTCCGCCTGCCTGCCGGCTTCGACTATCGCCTGTCGGCGAGCGCCGACACGCGGACGCTCGCGCAGTGGTCGTCGATGGGCATCGCCCGGGCGTCCGGCTCGACCTTCCCACGGCCGGCCGACACGGCCACGCTCTGGGTACCGGCCGGCGCGCACGGCCCGGCGTTCCTCCTGCTCGACAATTTCCGCGCCATCAAGCGCTACAACAACGCCAACTCCTACGCGCTCGCCATCGGCCATCTCGCCGACCGTCTGCAGGGGTTCGGCACGTTCCAGCAGCCATGGCCGCGGGACGAGCGGCCGCTCAACGCGGACGAACGCCGCGAGCTGCAGCAGCTCCTCGCCCGCCTCGGCCTCTATGACGGCGCGATCGACGCGGTGGTCGGCGCCGGTACCCGGACGGCGATCATGTCCTACCAGCAGCAGGCGGGCCTGGTGGCGGACGGCTATCCCTCCGACCGGCTGTTGCAGGCGCTCCGCAACCGGTAGGCTCCCCCGAACGCGTTCCCGACGGGCGGACGGCACCCTGTGCCGGCCTCCCGCCGGGCAGCGGAGGGAAGCCGGCACATGCGTCGGACGGGCGCGAACCTTGGCCTCTTCATCGCCGCCGTGATCCTCGCCTCGGCGGTGATCGCCGCGACGACCGTCACGGTCGTGGCGCAGGGCGCCGTCCAGCGGTTCTTCGATCGCGTCAACGCACCGGCCGCCCCGGCGGGCGAGACCGCAATCGCCCCGGCCGCTCCCGTCCAGCCCGCGCGCGCCGGCGGCGCCGCGGGCAAGGACGAAGACGCCCTCAAGCTCCTCGTCGTGGGCGACTTCATGGCGTCGGGCCTCGCCCGCGGCCTCGAGACCACCTACGCCGCAGAGCCGCGCCTCGTCGTGGTCGATCGCACCAACGGCTCGTCGGGCCTCGTCCGCGCCGACTTCTACGACTGGATCGCCGAGTTGCCAGGCATCCTCGCCGAGGTGTCGCCGGACTTCGTGGTGCTGATGATCGGCACCAATGACCGCCAGGAAATGCGGACGGCGGCGGGCACCGAACGGCTGCGCTCGACCGGCTGGGACGCCGAGTATGCCGTGCGCGCGGCAGCCATCGCCGCGATCCTCGAGGACCACGGCAAGCCCGCGCTGTGGGTGGGCCAGCCGCCGATGCGGCAGCGCTCGATGTCGACCGACATGGCCTTCGTCAACTCGGTCCACCAGGCTGCGATCGAGGGGGTCGACGGCATCTATGTCGACGTCTGGGACGCGTTCGCCGACGTCGAGGGCCGCTTCGCCGCGACCGGCCCCGACATCGAGGGCCAGACTCGCACGCTGCGCGGCGACGACGGCTTCAGCCTGACGACGGCCGGCCGCGTGAAGCTTGCCTACTACATCGACCGCGAGATCCGCCTTCCCGGCCCCGGCGACGCCATCGTGTTCCTCGCCGACCCCGAGCCCGGCAACCGGCCCGAAGTCCTGCCGGACGGCACGCGCCAGCTCGTCGGCCCTGTCATCGCCTTCGCCCAGCCGCCGCCCGGTGCGCCGACCGAGCTTCTCGACCGCCCGCCCGTCGTCGTTTCCGGCACGGCGCAGTACCGGCTCCTGGTCCGCGGCGAATCACTTCTCCCGGTCACCGGCCGCGCCGACGATTTCCGCTGGCCGCGCCCCGAACCCGCGATTCCGGCTGCCGCGATCGACCCGCCGACCTCAGCCGCCGCCCCCGCGGCGCCGCCCGCACCCTAGGACGTATCGACATTCATCGCAGCCAGATCATTGCGGCGGCAAGGAGGACGAACCCTTTGAAGTGGACGGTTCGCCGATCGAATCGGGTGGCGAACCGTCTGAAGTGCTTGAGCCGATTGAAGCAGCGCTCGATGCGGTTCCGGA